>CALRHL010000009.1 GCA_943359455.1 Candidatus Uhrbacteria bacterium RIFOXYB12_FULL_58_10 | reverse complement strand
GGTGGCTTGTACATATCTTCATCATCAAGCCCAATCGGCAAACCAACAGGAGGCTCCGCACGCTTCGCCTCCGCCTTCTTCACAAGTGGTGCTTTCACAAGAATCGATGGGAAATGCCAGAGTGAGGCAAGCTCTTCAACATTGAGCATCCAAGGATCAGCCCCCGTTCCCCAAGAACGGTTTCGGTAGGAACGAACGAGTCGGCCCTGTCGTGTAGGGTAGGTCCATGCTTGCCAGAAATAATCGTCTTTTGGCGTTGCGTCACCATGAAGTCCGAGAGAATTCAGATTCAAATGCGCATATTGATGAAATACACCCTTCACAAATGCGGTACGCGCCTGCTTATCATAAACTCCTTTGCGTCCAATGTAGACAAGACGCATTTTGGTGAGATATCCAACCTTCCCGATTTTTTTCAAAACACCTTCTACTTTTTCCTTCTCTGCCATCGTAATTTTAAACGCCTTCCAAATGTCTTCCTGCTTCATTTCTCCATGGCCCCCTGTCAAAGACACTCCGAGTGCTTCCTCTGTAACCGCATTCGGAATAAACAATGCGGTCTCCATGGCACTTTCGATCAATCCTGGTTTATGTTTTTCTTCAACGCCAAATGTTTTATTAATAAATTTTTCCCCTCTTGATTTCCAATTTTTTGCTGCATCACCATGCGGTTGAATAATCATTTGTATCCAAAAATGTTCTCCAGGTCGCATTTTAGCCAGTTGTTCCAAAACACCACCAAGAGGATCCTTAATTTCTCCAGAAATTTTATCTTCAAAATCAAGATACGTTCGCAATGGAAAAATATCCTCGTTTTTCAAAATAAGCTCTGAACCCCACGCATCCCAAACCTCATCAGGAAATTGGCCTGGTGCCCAGGCAGTATAATCTTCAACCTCTGTAATCTCCGCTTCTGGATACGCTGCGTAAATTCCCGCTTCCGCAACATCGCGATAGCGCGTAAGAGTTCGTATATAAAATTGAACGTATCCTTCTGTGGAGGCTATCTCAAATGTAAATAACGGTTGAACCTTTCCTAAAATCCATTTTTCCTTCCATGTGAGGTTTGAATAAGCCCCCCACAGTGACGAATACATGTTTTCCAAAGCTTTTGGTGTCTGTTCCGTCATCGCAGGAACATCAATGGCCATAATCACCCACTTGAGTGACTTCACCCATTTTTCTTGTCGAGTGGCCAGCCACACCTGTGTAAAACCCCAAAGCATCACAAGAACAATCGGAACCCATCCAAACCAAACAAGGAGTTGGTAGAGAATGAGATCAATCGGTTGGTTCCAAAAACCAGTTGTCGCGACGTTAGTGTAAAGAGAAACAGCGAAGAACATATCCGCTATAGTATAGCACAAAGAAAAAATCGACCCAATGTCTGGGTCGAAGTTAAAGAAGTGTGTTTTCCACTTGAAGTTCGATGAGACGACGAAAGACGCCGGGAGCGGATCGCAGTGATTTGTAGCTTCCTTGCTGAACAACACGACCTTGATCAACCACCACCACCTCGTCTGCACAACGAATCGTTGAAAGACGGTGTGCGATGATTATAACGGTGCGTGTCCCTTTGATACGACGAACAACCTCTTCCATAATCAACGCTTCTGTTTCCACGTCCAGATGAGATGTTGCCTCATCCAGAATGAGGACTCGTGGATCGCGTAGCAAAGCTCGTGCGATCGCAATGCGTTGATTCTGCCCACCGGACAGCATCACTCCGTTTTCCCCAACAGGCGTGTCGTACCCATCCTTGAGCGCGGTGATGAACGTGTGTGCTCCAGCCATTCGGGTAACTTCCTCGAGACGCTCTTGCGTAACTCCATCCACACCGAAGGTGATATTTTCTCGCACAGTCAGGCTGAATACAGGATTGCCTTGAGTCACGATTCCGACCTGATGAAGGTACTCCATCAGGTCGATCTCACGTAGATCCTTGCCATCCACGAGAATGCGACCAGCGTGCGGATCGAATCCGCGAAGCATGAGTGTGGCAATCGTGCTTTTCCCTGCCCCAGACGAACCAACAATTGCGACGGTTCTCCCAGCCGGAATGTAAAGCGACGCATCCCGAATCGTTCCTGTTGTATCGGGGTAGGAGAACGAGACATTCTCGAATGCGATCGAACCGTCCATGGTCCCAAGCGGAATCGGATGTGTGGGAACAAGAACGTCCGGCTTGATTTCAAGAAGCTCAAACAGTTTTTCCGAATGAGAGCGATGTCGTTCAATCGAGCTATAAAACTGCAAGAAATTCTGAGTTGCGATCGCAAGCCGCTGACTGACACCGTAGAGGAGGGTCAGTGTCCCAAGCGATAGGTTCCCCTCAAGGAGTTGCCACAAAGAAATTGTGAGAACAGCACCAGAGGTCCCTTGTCGAAAAACAACCTGAATCGAATTGAGTCGCAGGAGCTTCTTCGCGACGATTTGATACAGATCCAAAATGGATCCGCTCCGTTTGACAATCCCGCCGAGTACGGTTTGCTCCGCGGCGGTTGCTTTGACCATGCGGATGTTCCGGATCACATCATGGCGATACACATCCGAAGCGTTATCTGCGTCACGCCATCTGCGACGAATGGGCCTGAGCTTTTCAAACAGAGGCTTCGCGCACACAAACATGAGAACGCAACCCACCACCATGATCACCGATGGAATCCATGCGATCGAAAGCGTCCAAAAAATGAACACGAGGCTCATGCAGCTGATCGGAATCATATGCACAAGAACCGCCCAGATGATTTCATGTGACGCCCTGATTCCACTCTCAACCACCTTCAACTTTTCTGCGGTGTCTCGACGGGTATGAAACCCGAGCGACAAGCGAAGAAGATGCTCGGATGTAACGGTATTGAGCTGGTGTCCCATCCGCATCTGAAGCTGTTCAGTCAGATACCCCACCACCTGCGTACCGAACTCACTCAGGATGCCAGCCACCACGAGTCCAGCGAGAACCAGAGCGAAATCTCCTGGCAAGACAATGCTTCCACGGATCCACTTCTCCGCAGAATCGAACAGACTCTTTTGCGCGAGCATGGGGAGGAATCCAATCACCTGCGCGGCGATCGTGATCACCAAACACAACAGCAAAGAACCACGAAACGGTCGGGCAAGACCGTACAGTTTGTTCCAGAATTCCATGAAAAGACCTCTGTCGATTCCCTGAATGTATTCCAGGGAGAATAGATGATAACAAAAAATCGACCGGTGGTCAATCGATCGACTTTGAATTCTGCTCCCCTCCTTTTCAAGGAGGGGCTAAGGGGTGGTTATCGCGACGATCGTCTCAGCTCCCATTCCACAAGCGCAGGGCTTGCAAAGAAGATCGACGAGTATGTACCGACGAGGACGCCGATCAGAAGGGCGAGAGCAAAAGCGCGTGTACTGTCGCCGCCAAACACGAGAATCGCAGAAAGAGCGAGGATCACGGTCACGGATGTGTTGATAGATCGAATGTATGTTTGTTGAATGGATTTTTCGACCGTTTGTGCAAACGATTCATCTGGCTTATGCGAAAGATTTTCACGCGTTCGATCAAATACAACGACGGTGTCAGAAATAGAGTAACCGAGAATCGTGAGCATTGCGGCGATAAATGCCGTTCCAACTTCCCAGTGATAGTAATGACCAAGCACAGCAAAAACACCGAGTGGAATAATAATGTCATGAGCCGCACATGCCATGGTGATCAAACCATATTTCCAGGACTCGACGGGATCAGAAACTTTGCGGAAAGCCCAGTTGATGTACAGACCGATCAAAACAAGAGTTGTAATAAGACCAATGAGAGCGCTCCGGCGAAGTTCGTCTCCAATCACAGGACCGATCGAGTCGAAACGCAGTTCTGTAAACTCGCCAAATTTCACTCGCATGATTGTCAATGCAGATTGATGTTGTTCCTCCGTAAGCGAAGCTGTGCGAATAAGCAACCCCTGGTTTGCATCTACAGATTGAACCGTAACTCCTTCAAAACCGATCTCTGTCAGCGTCGCAGAAACTTCCTGAGTGATAGGAGCACCTGTTGCAAATCCAAGTTGCATCAAAGAACCACCAACGAAATCGATCGAGAATCGAAGGCCGAATATCAGAAGTGCAGCGATGCTTGCAAGAATGAGGACAGCCGAAAGGCCGAACCACCATTTTCTCAGTTCAACAAAATTGAAATTTGTCATAGCGTTAGCGTTTAGCTTCATCGCTTCCACGACTTAGACTATACAATTTAGGATTTTGTAACCAGCGGAGGGTTCGTGCGTTGTTCATATACGCACGAGTAACGGTGATCGCAGTAAACAACGATAGCAAAACTCCGATTCCAAGTGTGAGAGCGAACCCTTTCACGAAACTCGAGGAGAATGAGTACAGAACGACTGCCGAGATTAATGTTGTAAGATGCCCGTCACGAATCGGAGCCCACGCACGTTTGAATCCGTCATCAATGGAAGGGATCAAATCGCGACCAGAACGATACTCGTCACGAATACGTTCAAAGATGAGAACGTTTGCGTCCACAGCGATTCCGAGTGTCAGGACAAATCCAGCAATTCCCGCAAGGGTAATTGTCACCCCAAAGAAACGATACGCCGCGAGGTTCAAAAACGCGTACAAGACGAGCGCGAGTGCGGCAAGAAGACCTGGGAGTCGGTACACAAGAATCATGAATGCGGCGACGAGCGCGAATCCGATGAGCGCCGCGTTGACAGATTTTTCAAGCGATGCAATTCCAAGAGTCGGACCAATTGTTTCTTGTGACAGCAATGTGACAGGAACAGGAAGCGCACCCGCATTCAATCGTTGTGCAAGCAATTTCGCTTCATCAAGGGTGAAGTCACCTGTAATTACTGCCTGTCCACCGTAGATCGCCTGATTCACATTTGGAGTGGAGATCGGTGTTCCGTCAAGAAAAATCGCGATGGGTTGACCAACAAGACGAGCGGTTAAATCACCGAACAACGTTGATCCTTCCTCGTTAAACTCGATCGAAACGTTTGGCGCCTGCGTGTTTGGGTCAAACTGAACTGAGGAGCGTTTCAAGTGTTTACCAGAGAGCTCAGTGTTTTTCCACGGGCTAGATCCTTCATCACCAATGACAGCCTCTGCTCCACTCAGTGGAAGAACGATCATCTGGACCGTATACGTAGTTACGGGACGTTCCTCACGCTTGTAGATGAGATGATACCCAAATTCCGTTTCAACAATGTCAGAAATTCCACCAACGGGTGTTGCCTTCGCAGCAAGTTCAAACGGGAGAACGGTCTGACCGGGGGCGATCCATCCAAGATCCCCGGTACCATCTCCAGATTTGTCTGATGTGTACTGCTTTGCGAGTTCTGCAAAATTTTCTGGTGTGGCCTGCTCCTTTACTTTATTGATTTGGATGGACGCGTCAATTTGAGGCAATGTACTTGGGCATCGTGTTGTTCCTTCCCAGCAAATAAGGATGTGTGAAAGCATCATGTCTGTTGCATGAACGGTTTCAACATATTTTTCTACAACAAGACCTGCTTGCATCTCAATAATCCTTGGGACAATTCCGCCTGGCTGTGTATTATTATCCAGAATTGCCTGAACCATCGGCGCATAGACAGGAGCCTCGAGTGATAGGCCATCAAACATTCCTTTAGTTGTCTCCTTGTTTGGATCAATGGAAAGTTCAGCAACCAGTGCATCAAAATTCTCTCCTCGTAATGCGCGCGCAAGAGCTTCTGCGGCTGCAGCACGATCGGCTGTTTGGATCGTATCAAACTGTGCTTGCTCTTCTGGTGTGAGTACCCGTACTTCAGGCTTTCCGGGTTCTTTAAACTCTAATACAGGTGTTTCTCCAATTTGTTTAATAGCTTCCTTCACGTCGAGCACTCCCGCGAGCTCAACAATGACACGATACGTTCCGCCAGTTGTCGTTGTTTGTACAACTGGTTCTGAAACTCCAAACGCGTTTACACGACGTTCAATCACGTCCCGCACACCACTCAATGCCTCCTCACGATCTTCGTCTGGAATCTGCTCCATGTTGGCTTCATAAACAAGATGTGTACCGCCTTGCAGGTCGAGCCCAAGACGAAACGATTCCTCGGATAGTTTTGGTGGCGACCATCCAACCTGAGCCTGAACGAAATCTGCACTTCTGTTCCAGATAATCGGAAAATCGTAAATCGCGGCAGCAATGGTTGTAATAATGAGAACAATCCCCGTGAGTCGAATCTTCCATTTACTTGACGAAACAGTGTTACGGTGATTATTGCGTTTCTTGAGTTTCCAAGTCTCCATATTCAGAGCCACTTTAGTGGCGTTCAGTCAGACGGGACCCTCGGGCATAGCCCTATGGGCGAGCCGAAAGTCCCTATGAATTACTAATGAGACCTCTGCAAAAGTCCAGCACGGCTCCACATCGGCCATCTTCGCGCCGAACGCATTCACGATTCCTCAATGATATCTGCATATCACCTCGAAATCATTCATGCGTTCGACACGAATCTGACTCGATGTGGCCTCGCACTGGACTTTTGCAGAGGTCTCTAATCATAACGATCGGTAGTTTACTACCGACCGATGTGTTTGAGCAAGAAGGGTTATCCAGAGGTCCCTACTGTAAAAAATTAAAAAATGATGGGTATAAATAATAAACAATGGCAGTCGCAATCAGAACCTGAACGAGAACGACCCATGCGAGCATGAGTTGGAACGATGTTTTTTGAGTTTTGTGTCGAAATAAGTTCATCGCGAGGAGCGCGCCGGGTGAACCGAATAAAAATGCAGTGAGGTGCAACGTTCGTTCAGGCACACGTCTTGTCTGTGCGGATGCAAGAAGTTTATCGAGAGCGTAGAGAAAAAAAGTGGAGATGTTGATAATGATAAAAAGCTCGATGACAAACGGGATCATGTACACAGGATACATCAAAACCGTGATGGATCCAATAATAATGATCGTGAGCCAGACGATTAAAAAAGGAAGACCGGGATTTTTTTTAAAGTTCATACCTGTGATAGGAATCGCGTGAGACTTGGAAGATGGCTCGCGAGAGCTGAGTGAAGTGGATCTGGCAGGGCGTTGAGTGGGAACCAACCGATACCGTCCATTTTATCTGGTTCACCGATCGCTGCGGTAGTTGGATCAATACGAACAGCATAAATCACATGCACCCAGTGTGTTGGTGTTTCCCCATTTTCTCGAAGAGTATTTTTGACATACAACTGATGTAGGTCTATCGGGACAACATGATATTCCTCCATCAACTCACGACGTACCGTTTCCTCAAACGTTTCACCAAATTCCATTGAACCCGCTCCACAATCCCATACACCTTGCTCGTCCCGACAATTCATACTTCGCTTGTGCATCAAAATATTCCCCTGTCCATCGTGACAGATAAATACACAAGCAACTCCGATATGATCAACCCCTCGTTTCATACGGGTAGTTTTTCTTCTAACGCTTTGAGTGCACAGGCGCGATGTGAGATTTGATTTTTTATTTCTGAGCCAAGCTCGGCAAACGTTTTATCGTAGCCATCCGGCACGAAATAAAAATCGAACCCAAATCCATCACCATCTGATTTATCTGTTAATCGTCCGTTCACACACCCTTCAACATATTCAAATCGTTTTCCATCAAAAAACGCAGCTCCACACTTCGCGATCGCGGAAAAATTTCCTGTCTGCTTACACACGAGCAATGCGGTCTCATATCCCGCTGCCTTTTCCCACCATTTTACAAAAGGCCCAGGCATTCCGCCAAGTGCAGCCAACTCAAAACTCACATCTTCAACAATCACTGGACCGTCAACTGACAAAAACGCCGCCCCAGCCTTTGCTTGGACAATTTCCCTTAGATTCATCGACTGAATTTCCTCAATTTCAACGGCGCGAGCAACCAATTCCACCTCAGCTAAAATCGCTTGAATCTCCTTCAATTTATTCGGATTCCCCGTAACGAATGTGATCATAAGCCTTTTGCATCAAGGAGAACTTCACCGGCGTGATCGGATGGTTTTACGTCTGTATAGATTTTTGCAATACGACCGTCTGGTCCGATCAAAAACGACCAGCGATTGATCCCCATGTACTCGCGGCCCATGAATTTCTTTTTCGCCCATACGCCATAGGCGTTCACGAGCGTCTTGTCTACATCCGCGAGAAGTGTGAATGGAAGGTCGTACTTGTTGACGAATTTTTTGTGCTTCGCGACCGTGTCGACGCTGACACCGAACACAACGATCCCGGCCTTCTTGAATGCGCCCCAGTTGTCGCGAATCGTGCACGCTTCTTTTTTGCAGCCTGGTGTGTCGTCTTTCGGGTAGAAATACAAGAGCACTGTCTTTCCTATCTGATCAGAAAGCGCGTGAGTATTACCGTCCTGATCTGGAAGTTCGAACAGGGGGGCTTTGTCGCCGATGGAGAGTGACATAAATGTATGTTAGTTTAACAAAGCTCGTTTCATATCGAAGATACTCTACCACATAACAGTCAAGCAAAAAAAGACACGGGTTAGAAACCTGTGTCGCATGGAGCAGAAGAACTGCCAGTGTCGTTTCCGCCTCCCCAGAGGACCATTCCTGTGTCTGAACAGCCGGACGAGTATTGATTCTCGACGAGACGGAGTTCTGCCGTCGCTTCGTCGGCGCGGGATTCGTACCAGTCGTGGAGCCGAGTGCACTCCATGTCGTCGCCGTCGCGCATCATCCCCATGTCGTTGAGAGACTGACACACCTCGTCAACGATGTCGGCGGGTCGCGTGAGACGAAAGTCCGCGATCGCCTGATGGCCGGCCGCGAACAGTTCCTCGATGCAGTGCGCATCGCTTTGGCATCCACTTGCGAGCGTGTTCCATCCATAGAACGTCGTATCCGTGTACCACCCAGCCGCGCCAGCCGAGAGATCGACTGAGTACGGGAGGTAGCGACCACGGCCGTCGTCTCCTTCGAGCCACACCACGTTGTTCGTGTTGTGAAACGGATCGTCTCCGATCCAGAGCAACCAGTTGAGCACCTGCTGACGCCGCACCGCATCCCAGTTCACGTATGCCTTGGTCCCTTCCTCGAACCCATCGGTGTAGCCGAGCTGTGCGATCTGTTCCTTGAGCGCAGACACATTGGTCGTGTCACACTCATCGAACTCGCAGGTCTGGCTGGTGATAAGGTAGGAGTAATACCAGTCGTTGAAGTCCCCGAAGCTTTCCCACATCGCCTGGCATCCGCCGAGCGTTTCGGAATGCTCCGTGCACCAATCGATCTTGTACTTCTCGACAAGCACATACGGAATCCGGATGTCCTCGCCCCACACACTGGATCCGACCCAGACAAAGTTCGTTCTCGGAACGGTCTCGCCCATCGCGGCCATCACCTTGTACGCGATCGGCTCGGACATGACTCGTGTGATCATTCCGTTGTGAAAGGCGAGCCAGCGCCTGTCTTCCGCGCCGATCAACAGGTTGTCCTGGAACTCTCCAACATCGATACGAAACGCGGGGATAGACGTTGGCTCTTCCGGGTCCCAAACCATTCCAGTGGACTGTCCGGTGAGATCGAACTCGATCTTTCCAAAATCGGCACGGACCGCCAAGCTCGGGTCTTCCACCACCATCGAATCCGCGTAGGTCGCATCGTTGGTTTCCGTCTCGACCTGATACGCGTACCCGTATCCGTAGTACCACGAATTCTGCCAGTTCTCGTTCATGGTCGTGCGTTGTTCGTCGCTGACCTCGAACCAGAACGAAAGTCCTTCAGCAGTGAACAGCTCGGAGGTGAGCGCATCTGGATCTGCGAACGACCCGCCCGAATCCTCTTCCCCGCCGACCTGTTCGATCCCTGTGTCGCGGACATACTCGTCTTCAGACGGAAGTTCGTACACGTACGTATTCGTGATGTAGGTCGGAGTGCAGGCAAAAATTGAAAGAACCAACATGGTTTCTCCTGAATGGGTTATCGTTTTGCTGCAAAATACAACAAAATCGACACTCTCAAAAACGATCGAGAGCGCCGATTATTACAGAAAAAAGCAGTTTGGTCAATCTACCCCTGGAATCCTTCCCCGCAGACGGTCTCAAGCAGAGCGGTCGTGACAAGGTACGGATCCATATTTGCGGCTGGCCGACGGTCTTCGAAATAGCCTCGTCCAGCATGAGCGGTTGCCATTGGAATACGAATGGATGCTCCGCGATGACTCACTCCGTATTTGAATTCATTGATTCCACACGTTTCGTGTAATCCCGTCAGACGTTTCTCATTGTCTGCCCCATACACACGAATATGCTGTGCGTGTGTTGTTCGAAGTTTTTCGCACGCGGCTTCGATCACTTTCATTCCACCTTCTGCACGCGTTGCTTTTGTACTAAAATTTGTGTGAGCGCCTGAACCGTTCCAATCACCAGAAACCGGTTTTGCATCAAGTGTCACAGAGACACCGAACCGCTCCCCCAGACGCTGAAGCAACCAACGGGCAACCCAAAGTTCATCAGAGACAGCAAGTGGACCAACGGCTCCAATTTGATATTCCCATTGGCCAAGCATTACCTCTGCGTTGGTTCCAGCAATGCTGAGTCGTGCATCAAGACAGGCTTGTGTGTGCAATTCGATCAAGTTGCGACCGGCAATATTTCCCGCACCAACAGCTGTGTAATAGCCACCTTGGGGCTCAGGAAACCCATCCTTAGGCCAGCCAAGCGGACGACCATTTTCCATCAACACATATTCCTGTTCAATTCCAAACCATGCATCATAGTCCGCATACTTTTCTGCGACCTTTCGAAGTCGAGCACGCGTGTTCGTTGCATGAGGTGTTCCGTCCGCATTAAAAACCTCACACATCACTAAAATATTTTCTCCTCCACGAATCGGGTCATGATAAAACGCAACGGGTCGAAGCAGACAATCGGATGAGTGTCCTTCTGCTTGTCGTGTGCTTGATCCGTCAAAACCCCATTCTGGAATCGCTGTAACCGAATTCGGCATGACATCAAGAATTTTCGTTTTTGAACGAAGATTTGCCGTTGGTTTATACCCATCGAGCCAGATGTATTCTGCTTGGACTTTTGGCATAAAGTTCCTCCATAACGAATTAACGTTCACAGAATAGCACGTCAGCTCACCATCAAAAACTGTCTAAATTGCCAGTTATCCACATACCAAAAAACCGACCCAACATATGTCAGATCGGCTTTGGGACCTCTGCAAAAGTCATGCACGGCTTCAAATCGGCCATATTCGCATGACACACATTCACGATTCCTCAATGATATCTGCATATCACCTCGAAATCGTTCATGTGTGTCATGCGAATCTGTCTCGATTTGACCTCGCACATGACTTTTGCAGAGGTCCCCTTTGGAAATTAGTCTGTTGATTCATGCGGGGCGCTGAAGTAGAAATTTCCCTTTTTGCTTTCGGAATATTCTACAATGAGACCTGTCCAACGTGAGCCAAACATATCGCGTGCGGTTTCTTCGTCTGGAATCAAGCGGAGATAATAATCATTATCAAGTGTGTAAACCGCGGCTTGATTGCGAAACTTTACAAGATAATCCGCGCGCTCATATGTCCACTCCCCGCTCACACGATAGTCATCTAGTTTTGAGCAAGAAATTGTTTTCACATCGAGAAATGAATTTCCCCATGCATAGAATGTATCTTCATCTGGATACAACTTCAGTGTCTCTGAACTTGTCATGGAATATACATCAGAGTCGCCTGAGCATTTGAGAAGTGTACCCGTTGGATAGTCTTGGTCGTCGTCGTCATCATCGTCATCGTTTGAGGACGATGTGGTTGATGCAGAACCATCAAAATAGTCATCCACATCATCAAGTTCATCATAATACGCTTCCACCACATCTGAAACATCGCCTGTGCTGTCAAGGAAATACAGACCTGGCTGATAGAACCATGCGTCGCGACCATCGGACGTTGTTCCGACGCGTGATGCTTGCTTAAAAAACAATCGCATCGATTCAGTATCATCAGGAACAGACATATATCCCCAACGCACATTCCACGCATCACCGTTCGCGGCATACTGACGCATCGTTGAACCTTGCATGTACTCAATCACTCCATTGTCATCATCAAGAAAATACGCGTACAGATAAGGCAGTCCAGTGATATTTTCCTCTCCGTTTGATAGATCGGAATATGGATCCTCTGCGCGAGTAAATGACACAAACAATGCGTAATCATCCTCGTTGGAGTTCGAAACGTCCACATCGGTATACACATATCCATCACGACTCGAGGTTTTCGAAATCATTACACGGTCATCAGACAAAACATCCACCGCGCCATACTCCGTCCAATCATCAACAGAAGGAGCGTAATTGGTCTCGTTGGTATCAACATCCACGGTATGCGAAGCATTCACCACTGGAACAAGCCCAGAAAGCGTAAAAAAGACTGCAAAAAGTGAAATAGTTTGTCGCATATTCATATAAGTATGGGTGATAAACCACCCTGCCTGATAGAACGATGGATGTCAATGGGGATTACACTTCAAACCACTCTCCTTCACTGATAACCTTCACTTCCCCATCGACCACCTGTACCGCGGACTGATCATCGAGTGCATAGACCGTTTTTGTGATTCCTTTTGCTGCCGCACGAATATTAGACTCACGCAACTTTGTAAAATAATCGGAGTTTAAATGTGGAAGAATATAAAAATCTACGAGGTTGAGAGCTGGCATATTCACTTTCTCATTCAAATCTTCGTCATAGATAATCTGCGACATTTTCAAAAGTAAATCAGGACACGCCACCATGCTCCCAGCACTCACTCCAACATACACTTTTGTCTTCAAATAGTCTGGTAAAACAGATGCGAGACCCGACTGATTGATCCACTTCATCAAATGAAACGTATTCCCTCCTTCAAAAAATAAAACATCAGCCATGTCGAATTTTGGTTTCCAGATCGTTTCAGGAACCGCAGAAATATCCGCAATGTCAATGCATTTAAAATTCAGTTTTTGCAGATTCACGAGATCCTGAATAAACCAACTCTTGTCCCCAACCTCCATATTCGAAGCGGTCGGAATAAAAACAACGGACGTATCCTCAGGTTTCTTTCCAACCAAATCAAACAATGCTTTTGCAATCGATGCATTTGTAATACCACCAGATGTGAGAAGAAGTCTCATACATGTCTATTTCCCATGACACTTCTTAAACTTATGCGCGGATGCGCAAGGGGAAACCGTCAAATTAGACCCGAAAAGCCCACTATTCCACAGCTCGTTTCCCTGTCCGCCACGGATAAAGCAGACCGAGATGCGAGCCCTGAATTGATTTGACAAGAACGAAACACTCTGATATTATCATGGCAGATCACCAACGGAAAAGATCACCCTTCAAGGTTTCGTCCTTGCGGGGTCTTTTCTTTTTTATGCTGCAATTTTTCACGTAGATCGTTCATAAATCGAAGATGCGGACGGAACATCCGGAACTTCAACAAGGCTGAGTATTTTCGTTTATCTGGTATAAGCAATGCGGCTAATTTTTCCTTCTCAATCAGATACTTTACCAAACAGTGGAAATCACCGTCGCCAGAAACGATGACCGCTCGGTCATACTCCGCAAGGTCGATCATCGCTTGCAACACAAGTTCCGCGTCGCAATTTCCTTTGGTCGTCCCGTCCTTGTAAGTCAACGTAGGTCGAAAGACGCAGATGAAACCTGCTTCCTGCAATGCGTTATACAGGCTTTGATTCCCTTGGATAAAACCAATGAACATGTAAGCGCGATCCACGCCGTATTTTTCTCTCAGATACACTCGAAATTTCCGGAAGCTCAAAAACCATCCTTGCGCGCGAATGGCGAGGTTCAAATTCTGGCTGTCGATGAAGGCGAAGTTTTTTCGATCGGTCATACCGGTTCCTTCTCGCCAACTATATAAAAACACCCCTCTTGTCCAATCCTGGCATCATGAACCATCATTTGTGGAAAATTGAGTTCGTCGCCAGTATTACAAACATAGTGCTTGCCATCCATATTAACCTCTAAACTTCCACGGATCACGATCAGATGTTCCTCACCCGGATGCGTATGATCAGCGAAATATTCACCTGCTGCGTCATCATATTCATGAACCGTAATATACCCAGCAACCTTGAGGCGTTCGATAATTTGATCTTTTGACTCCATATTATTAACAACTCTATCACAAAACCGCCCGATGGCGGTTTGTTTAATTATGCCCCATGGCATTTCTTATACTTCGTTCCACTTCCGCAAGGGCACTGGTCGTTGCGACCTACGGATGCAGAATTGATAATGGGAGACAGCGTTTGAGATTTTCCCATCTCTTTTGTCGCTCCTTGCATTTGAACACCTGCTCGTGACAACAAAGACTGTGCCAGCAGTTGGGCGGCCCTAGCGTCGGCAATATGTTTGGCGTGTTTGAAAAATGAGTAGGCGATTTCGGAGTTGATGAACGAGAGCAGACGCTGGAACATTCCGAAAGATTCTTTTTTGTACTCAACGAGTGGATCGCGTTGAGCGTACCCTTGAAGACCGATGGAGTGACGCAATCCGGTCATTGCAGAAAGGTGTTCAACCCAGAGCGTATCCATGGCACGGACAATAACTGCGCGCTCCAGTTGCTTCAATTGTTTCGGATCTGTGAATTGTTTTGTCACCGAATCATACGATTCGTTAACCACCTGCATGACGGTTTCGATAATTTTTGTCCGTTCCTCAGCGATATGCAACTTATCTTTGACCGCAATGACCCCAAGTGCAGAAAGTTTTGACTTCTGTTCGTCGGAGAGCGGAAGAATGGTTTGAACCACTTCCAAAATTTCTTTTGAATTTTTATCACTTTGTGAACCCTCACCTGTGTGAAACAACACAACCTGTTCCACCTCACCCTCGATCACATCTAAAATGACTGATCGAAGCGAAGCTGGCTCCTCAGACGCAAACGCATCAAGCACTTCTCGACGACGACGGTAAATCACTTCACGATGCTTATTCAACACATCGTCATACTCAAGCAAATGCTTGCGAGTATCAAAATGATGGCCTTCGACACGCTGTTGAGCTTTTTCAATTGAGCCAGTCACCATCCCGTTTTCAATCGGCATGTCATCTGGAATTCCAAGACGATCCATAATACCTTTTACACGATCGGACCCGAAAATACGCATCAGATCATCTTCCATGGAAACATAAAACTGCGTTGAACCTGGGTCACCCTGACGGCCAGAACGACCGCGCAATTGATTATCAATGCGTCGAGATTCATGTCGTTCCGTACCGATCACATGCAATCCTCCAAGCATGCGGACCTTTTCTGCTTCCTCCTTATCCTGTGGATTTCCTCCAAGCATAATGTCGACTCCACGTCCTGCCATGTTTGTCGCAACCGTAACCGCACCAAGGCGTCCGGCCTGCGCAATGTATTCGGCTTCCGCCGCGTGATTTTTTGCGTTCAACAAATTGAATGGGATTCCTTCACGTTGCAACAATGCACCGAGCAATTCATTTTTTTCAATCGAGATCGTTCCGATCAAAACAGGCTGACCCTTTTCATGCAGTTCCTTAACCGCACGTGCAACCGCCAAAAATTTTCCTATTTCGTTTTTGTAAATTCGATCCGTTAAATCAAGACGTTGATTGCTTGCGTGAGTCGGAATGGAAGTGACATCGAGGTTATAAATTTTTCCAAACTCCTCTGCTTCCGTTGCCGCTGTCCCCGTCATGCCTGACAGCTTTGTGTACATGCGGAAAAAATTTTGAAAGGTAATCGTGGCGAGTGTTTGACTTTCACGTTGGACTTCCAAGCCTTCCTTTGCTTCGATCGCTTGGTGAATGCCTTCGGAAAATCGTCGACCTTGCATCATGCGTCCTGTAAACTCGTCAACAATAACCACCGCGCCATCTTTCACAACATAATGAACGTCTCGTTTGTACAACGCATGCGCTTTCAGAGCAGAGTCAGCGTAATGCTGTTGATTCCCACCGACCGCGTATAAATTTTCAATTCCAAGCGCTTTTTCGATCTTCTCAATTCCAAATTCAGAAAGAGTCGCGGCACGCATTTTTTCATCCACGTTAAAATCCTCGTTTATGGTCAACGTTTTCATGATCTGCGCGAATCGCTGGTACAACTCATTCGATTCTTCTGCAGGCGCAGAGATGATAAGTGGCGTGCGAGCTTCGTCAATTAAAATCGAGTCCACCTCGTCCACGATCGCAAACTGTAGATCACGCATCACACGCTGTTCGAGCGTTGGTGCCATGTTGTCGCGTAAATAGTCAAAACCAAATTCATTGTTCGTGCCGTAAGTGATATCCGCACGATACGCATCGGGACGCGTTGCTGGACGCAGTCCATTCTCCGCAGATGGATCAACGATGTATCCACCTTCATGTTGAATAACACCTGTTGTCATTCCGAGTGCATGAAACACTTTTCCCATCCACGCCGCATCACGTTTGGCAAGATAGTCGTTGACCGTCACAAGATGCGCTCCTTTTCCGAGCAATGCGTTCGCAAACAACGGAGCGGTCGCGGTAAGAGTTTTACCTTCACCGGTACGCATTTCTGCAATCCCGCGTCGGTGCAATACCAAACCACCCATCAACTGAACATCGTAATGTCGCTGACCAAGTGTTCGCTTCGCCGCTTCACGAACGGCAGCAAATGCGTCAAATAAAATTTTATCTAGCAACTCACCGTTTGCGAGTCGATCACGCAAGAGAGACGTGACACGTCGAAGATCATCATCAGATAACGCCTGATATTTTGGCTCGAGCGCATTGATTTTCTCAACATCACGAGACAAATCTGCTACAACTTTCTTATTTGGATCGCCAAAAATGGCATTAAAAAATTTCTGCATATCGAGCGATATTGTGCTCTAAAATCAAAGCGGGGTCAAGGCCGTCAGACGGCCTATGGGACCCCGCCGATGCTACACCTTATCAGGCCTTGGAACGCGCTGTTCATCTTTTACGCGTTCCTTGTGTTCGACAATTTGTCGACGGATGTCATCTTTGCACGTATCTATCGCTTCATAGAGATCCTCGCGTTCTTCTTCACCTCGAAATACATTTCCCAAAAATACGACGTTCATTTCGCAACGCATGTACGGACCTTTGTTGTGATGACGTGTGCTTTTGCCGACCTCAACGTCCACAAGCACGGCTGGATCGTATTCATCGACAATTTTGCTAATCGCGAGCAAGCGCTCATCAACATACTGTCGAATTGCATCCGTCAAATCCATGTTCAGCATCTTTATTTTCGTTTCCATAGGTGAGCACGTAAAAAGTAAAGGGTAAAATGTTATAAATACTGTACCTCTTCTTGGAGTTCAATGCCATACCGATGCCGAGCGCGGGTTTTAACAAGACCGATCAGTTGCACCACATCACTCGCCGTTGCTCCGCCTAAGTTTACTATAAAATTTCCGTGCTCCGGACTGATTTGTGCATTTCCAATTTTTGTTCCTTTCAATCCAAGCTTGTCAATGAGCCAGCCAGCGGACACCCGCCGGCTGGACATCATCTCAGGCGTGAGTATATCGCCTGATGATTCAATGCGTTGCACATCTTCATTTGTGCCGTCGTAGTTTTTAAAAATACATCCCGCAGAACCAGCGTACAGTGGTTGTGATGCTTTTCGTTTCGTAAGCGTCTCGTCCAGTTTTTTCAAAAGCATTTCGCGATCTCCTGGTTGAAGTTCAAAGGTGACGGACAGAACAATGTCGGAGGAATGTTTAAGAGCAGAGTCGCGGTAGGCGAAGTGAAGATCTTTCGTAACCACCTCAATAACCTCTAATCCCCTTAACAACCTCACACTCTTCACAACCTGACTCATCTCCCCACCAAAACATCCAGCATTCCCGCGAACCGCTCCGCCGATCGTTCCAGGAAGCGAAATCGCCCATTCCATTCCCTCCAGTCCCGCATCCGCTGTTTGCCTTGCAATTGCTGCAGACATAGCTCCTGCCTCAACAACAACCACCGAGTTTAATCCAACACTCAGTGTTGGATTAAACGTAATTGCTCGCATGGCCATCTGAATCACAACTCCTGCAAACCCCTCATCACTTGCGAGTGTATTAGACCCTCCACCCAAGACATGAATCGGAACTTCCTGTTTATTTGCAAACTGAATTGCTTCCAATAGCTCTGCTTCCGACCGCGCTTCAACGTACCAGCGTGCTGGACCACCAATACGAAAATTCGTGTGTTTAGAGAGAGGTTCGTTTTCTTTTATGGTCATATAACGATCCGTCGAGCGAGATCATCTACATCTCCTGCACCTTGAATAATAAGTACATCATCTGGCTGAATGAGACGGTTCAGAATCCTTTCAGCCTCTGCCAAGTCAGCGGCATAATGCGAGTCGGAGATTTTTGACACAAGATCGCGACTGGAAATTTTTTGATCTTCCGTGCGTCCTTCGACGGAATAAATTTCTGGGATGACGAGAACATCAGATCCTTTCAACGCTTCGACGAGCTCAGTGAGGAGACTGAGTGTTCGGGCGTGTTGGTGGGGTTGAAAACACAACACGATGCGGCGGCCTGGGAAAAATTCTCTTGCGGCTTCGATCGTTCCACGGATTGCGGTTGGGTGATGCCCATAGTCAGAGATCACATCTACCCCACGCCAAACACCAACACGCTCAAATCTACGCCAAATTCCTTTGAACGATTCAAGAACGCGTTTGCACGTCTCAAACGGAACTCCTAACTCCATGGCGGACGCCATTGCTGCGAGTGCGTTCATCTGATTGAATCGTCCAGGAATTTTTAAATGAAGTTCGTGGGTATGTGTATTGTAAGAACCTGTATCAAATCCAAATGTTGCTTGATGCCCTGTCACGAGTTTCTGGGACTCTGGATCATCTGCATTTAAAATAATCATTCCCTTCCCTTTCAACTTATCTGCAAACAACTGAAAGGTCTCACGGATATGATCAAGATCGCGATAATAATCAAGATGATCTTCCTCGATATTCGTAAGCACGATCATTTCTGGATTCAATTCGAGCATAGCAGCTTTATACTCACATCCTTCGACGACAAAAAATCGTCCACCCCCAACACGCAAATTTCCTTCCTTCCATCCTGAAACAAGCGAGCCAACGATCACCGTTGGATCATATCCTGCGGCTTCAAGAATAAGGCCAAGCATTGCCGTGGTCGTTGACTTTCCATTTGTACCAGAGACAACGATCGTGGAATATTCCCTGGACATCGTCCCTAAAAATTCTGGGTACGACCATGTAGACATGCCAAGTTCTTTTGCTCGAACACGCTCAACGTTTGACTCAGGCACGGCGGGGGAATACACGACCAATTGAACATCTGCACGAATCTGTTCTGACGCATGTCCCAAGAAAATCTTTATCCCACGACGATCCAAATCCTTGGTAATGACTGATGACTGGGTATCCGAACCCGTCACCGTTTTTCCCTGCGCCAAGCACCATTTCGCCACCGCAGAAACACCAATGCCTCCCACCCCAATAAAATGAATTTGTTGTATGTCTTCAAGCATAATGGGTTTAGAGACCTCTGCAGAAGTCTCTTTAGGTTACCTGAAAAAAAAATTACCGCCAAGTGGTGCTTAGCGGCTGAATGGGATTTCGATGCGATGAACGGAACCGTCTTTGAATCCGTTGGCACAAACGTGCGTAGGAGTTTGTGAAAGATTCCAGATGAATGGAAGAACGAACACAGTTTTTCCGTCCACGACAAGCCGACTTCCACGATGCGGTTCTTGAACGATGTAGGAAATACGACCATGGTCGTCGATCTGAGCTTTTTCTACAGAACAGGGTTCTGTGACGGGCTTGCTCACATCTGAAATGAGTCGAACTTCCTTCGAATTTCCGTCCGTATCCTGAACCACAACCTGTGCGACGAAATGGTTCGCGTCAGGCGACCACTGAAACCCATCCGGTTCAATGATAAACGATCCTTCGACCATCGTCACATTGTTCACAATCAGCTTGCGATGTCCTTCCCTGTTTCGATCTGGAAGGATCAGAAGCGCCATGACATTTTGGGCAAAAGACGTCCAGAATTGGACGACTGATCCGTGAGCATCGTGAGTGACAGACATCGTTTCATGTCCGTCCCACAAGACATCTCCGTCTTTCGTTGAAAGAAGATGGCCATGATGACCACCCATCGGGAAACGTCTCACGCGGTTTGCGAAAAATTTCATCGGCCAAATCGGTGGGCCAGATGTTTCCATCGGGAGATCTTCATACTCTGCTTCATTTGGGAACGAAAGCCAGAGTCCACGAATTTCCCCGAATGGTGACATCGGAACAATCGAAAACGACTGACCATTTTCTCGGAACGAAAGATCTGTTCCTTCGGCGACGACGATTTCTCGCCGACCGACCACGTACCGTTGTGCCCCTACTCCATGTGGCCCAACGGGAACCTCACCAACCGGAGTCCGAACGAGGTAAGTGAGCTCTGGGAGTTCTGTGCGAAAAAATACACCGTGTTCTGTCACCTTCCAAACTCCGTACTTTCCTTCACGTTGTCCCCACACAACAACGCTCACCGCGGAGACCTGCACTAGGATGACCCGATCAAATGCCGTGTCGACCAGGTCAACGGAGGAGTGAATGAGACCAAGAGCACTTCCAACTCCACGTACAACTTCGGCGACATATCGACCGTCGCAACTGGCGAGCACATGGCGATGGACGAGCAATTCTCCAAACCCATTTTGATGTGGAGTTTGAATACGGTGTAGATGCCTGAGTGGCGAATCCGCTCGACGTCTATTCGACGTTCCAAAACGTACTGGACTGTGTCTTTCGGTCATGATTCTCCTTTCTCACCTCGCGATGAGAGCACCAAGAACGTACTTTAAAATGATCAATTTGTCAAGAAAATCAAGGAGAAGTAAACTGTTGGCACTATGACTATCAACCAATTTGATCCAGTGCTTGCCACCATGCTCAACGCTGAACTTAACCGCCAACGCGACGGTCTTGAGATGATTCCTTCCGAAAACTTCGTTTCCAGTGCGGTATTGGAGGCTCTTGGATCCGTTGCGACAAATAAATATGCGGAAGGATACATTGGGAAACGCTATTATGGAGGATGCCACCATATTGATGAAATTGAAGCGCTTGCCATCAACCGAGCAAAGCAATTGTTTGGCGCAGAGCATGTGAATGTCCAGCCATTGTCCGGTGCGCCCGCAAACATTGCGGCGTATTCTGCGATTCTCGAAAAAGGAGACACGGTTTTAGGAATGGACCTCTCACACGGAGGACATCTCACGCATGGTCATCCTGTCACTTACATTGCAGGAATTTATAACTTCGTACGCTACAAAACAGCTGCGGATGGTTCGATTGATTACGACAACCTGCGAGACATGGCGATCGAACACAAACCGAAACTTATTTTGGTTGGATACTCCGCCTACTCACGCGACATCGACTACGCACGGGTCAAACAGATTGCAGACGAGGTTGGAGCACTCACCATGGCGGACATTGCACACATCGCTGGACTTATCGCGGCGGGTGAAATGAATAATCCGATTCCACTTTTCGACGTGATCACAACCACAACTCACAAAACACTTCGCGGACCTCGTGGTGGCATGATCATGTGTAAACAGGCGTTTGCAAAACAGATCGACAAGGCGGTTTTTCCTGGTCTGCAAGGTGGTCCGCACGAGAATGTGATTGCAGCAAAAGCGGTCGCATTCAAAGAAGCGCTTGAGCCAGCCTTCAAAGACTATGCTCGCCAGATCAAACTTAACGCCAAAGTGCTTGAATACGAATTTAGTTCAGCAGGATATAAAATAATGTTTGGTAGAACAGACAATCATCTTCTGCTTGTAGACGTGATGGGATCAAAAGGGGTGACAGGAAAGCAAGCACAAGTAGCACTTGATCTCGCAGGAATAACCGTTAATAAAAATGCGATTCCTGACGACACACGTGGTCCAATGGATCCGTCCGGAATTCGATTCGGAACCCCAGCTTTGACCACGCGCGGGATGAAAGAAATAGAAATGAAACAGATTGCAAGTTGGATGAACAGCGCGATCCAGAACTGGCAGGATATCGAACAACTCGAGAAAATCCGTAAGGAAATACTCATACTCACAAGCCGTTTTCCACTTTACTCCGATATTTCTTATTAAAGATCCGTCTAAATGTGGATCGAGAACTAACACAATACGATTCAACGGAGGCGCTTGCTTTACGGCAGGCGCTTTATGGTTTCGCGACCGGTCCGACCCGAGGAGATATTGTACGGAATACACTCTGTGGATTTGAAGGCATGTCTGTTCTCGATGCGGGATGTGGGAATGGAAAGTTGATGGCAGAAATATTGCGCCCGTTTCGTGATGTGACTGTAACCGTCCTCGACCCGTCTGAAGCGATGGTGGAAGAAGCAGTCCAACGCTGTTCATTGTGGCAAACGAGCGGACACGTTGCGGACATTTCAAACATCCAGCTCAGTCGTTTTTTTGATCGAATAGTCCTTGCCCACATATTACATTTAACAAACGACCCAATTCTCGCGATTGAGAATGCCATTCGTCACCTGAGGCCAAGTGGTCGATGCATTATCACCATGCACAGTGGGACAGATTTCCCAAAACGTCGAGAGTGGATTTCTTGGTTTGAACAAACATTTCAAAATCAGTATCGTGCCAAAAGAGATTCACTCAATCTTCAAAACATCAATGCATTCACAACTGGACTCCCGGGTACATTCGAAAAGCAACTCATTCATACAGAAATCTGTCTTGCAGAACCAGCTCCATACCTTGACTACATCGGCACAGAGCGACACCGGTGGGAACACGAACCAACGGACGAAGAATGGAACCTGTATCGCGACCATGTTCGTACAGACATCGAATCGACGATCGCGCGCCATGGTGCGTTCGTTGAACAACACGACTGGGGCCTCGCCACGATTCATTTATCATGATAGTATTGCCGTCATGGCAATTATTCTTGACGGACGGGCGATCGCAGCACGGATCCGTGACAAAGTTAAAACACGAGTAGAAGCAATGACCGTTAAACCTGGTCTTGCGGTTATTTTAGTTGGAGATGATCCCGCATCGCATTTGTACGTTTCACTCAAACGAAAAGCGTGTGAAGAAGCTGGAATTCGCTTTGAACTCTTTTTGTATCCAAGTACGGAAGCAACGGAATCAATCATGACGCAAATTGAATTATTAAATCAGCGCGAGGACGTTACTGGAATTCTCGTCCAACTTCCTCTCCCGAACCAGAATACAGACCAAGTCATCGCGGCGATCCACCCAAACAAAGATGTCGACGGATTCCACCGCGAAAATATGCGAGCTCTCTCCGAAGGACGTCAGAGCATCGTCCCCGCCCTAGCCCTCGGGATCATGAAACTCGTCGATGAAGCAACCCATCAGATCTCTCCCCCTGCCAAGGGGGAGTTAGGAGGGGGTCGTACCGCTATAGTCGTCGGCAGCGCAATCTTTGCAGAACCGCTTCGCTATCTTTTCGTAGAACATAAAATAACGACAGAACGTGTGGACTCAGATGATCTAGAGCTTAAATCAAAAACAAAAACCGCAGACGTGCTTATCGTCGCGGTTGGACAGCCAGGACTCATCACAGGAGAGATGATCAAGTCTGGAGCGATTGTTATCGATGTTGGAACAACGCGTATTGGAGATAAAACAGTCGGTGATGTTGATCGTATTTCCGTTCTACCAATCGCCAGTGCCCTTAGTCCCGTTCCAGGTGGCGTTGGTCCGATGACCGTCGCGATGCTGATGCTGAATATACTGAAGGCGACAGGAATTCAGAATGTAAAAGGTAAAATGTAAAAAGGTAGGATTTCCTTACATTTTACATTTTATTTTTTACTTTTTTCCCACCCATCCAGCCATCAAAATCGATGCGACGTTGATGAGCTGAACCTGAAATGCGGGAATCGTGAAAGCGAGCGTCCATGGATATCCGTAGATTGGAATCATAAGGATTGCATTTGCAATCATGGTCAATCCAATCCAAACAGCAACAACAAGAAATCGCATGGACCAATCATTTTCTACGATTTTTCTAAAATAAAGCCATCCAAAAAAGAGATAAGAAAGTGGAGTTGAGGCGAGCATGATCATGTAGATAATGGCGTGATCAATTATCTGAAGTAGAACGTAGAGAAAAAAACTTGAGCTGTAGCCAAAGAGAAATGCGAGTAGCCAAAATCCGAGGAGACGCTTTAGGGAGATGGAGTGGATGGACATAGAATAGTCAGGAAATTGAAATTAAAATAATGACAGGAAGATTCCAGAGGCAAAGACAGCCGCGATGCCATAGCGGACAGCTTTCGGAATATTTAAACAAATGTGTTTGCGGTTTGGGAGCCGCTCACGCATTTTTTCATACATGCAAACGACGATAATGCCAAGAACCCCACCAAAAACAGAACCGACAAATGACAAGACATCTACGAGTTCACGAACACCAAATGTGTACAAGAGAACAGGAATGCCAACAGAAAGGGAGACGGCTAATTTTTTACTCAGGTGAACGTCATAGCGAAGTGTATTCGTTAATTCTATCCCAACGAGAGTGAAGATTGATAAAACAGTGATACTTCCAAGAAGCGCTGCGACCACACGAAACGTATCACCGAGCACCAACACGAGGCCATCAAACGCCATTTCTGTTGTGTGAGGTCCAAGAGCAGCGACAACAATCAATCCAAATAGGAGATAGAGCACGGTGATTGCTGTCATGGCTGTTATGACCGCGCGAGGAAGGTGATGTTCGTATTTCTGTCCAAGCACTGCCTTCATCTCAGGAATCACTCCCATACCACCGAGTGCGAATAAACTGACACCATACGGCAATAAGGCTAATTTCCAATCAACCCCTGCCAAATTTGCAAACGAAACGTGTGGGAGCGCATCAAACATGATGAAGGCGAATAAGAAAAGTAATACGCTCACGATCACTATTTCAAGTTTGGCAATAAACTGAATCCCTCGATAAATAAAGGCACAAGCAAGACCCGCAAGCAACAACGCATACCAAAATGACGACCCGCCCATGCTCGAGGAAAAAATGGCGTGCAAAAACGACCCACCAACGATCATGTAGGCGACCATCGATCCCCACAAACCAAAGGCGAGAGCGATCGCAGCAAATTGTCCCCATTGTGTTCCGAGATATGCACGGACATATCCTGCGAGACGGTGAGTTCCTTGCGTATGGAGAGCAACTTCTGCATACATAAGTTGCATGAGCGTCAATAATGCCGCAAGTCCAAGAAGAATAAGTGCTCCGAGTGCTGGACCGCTTTGTGCAAAGGCAAATGGGATTCCAAACACACCAACTCCAACAATAGAGCCGATCATGGTACCAACCGATCGAAGGAACGGAGACGCAAAAGATTTCATGCACAGATTATACCATATCTGTCCCCCATGGGCTGTTCGATGCCCTTGCTCTGCTCAATTGGAGTGATAAGATGCCTGACGTTATGGGTATCGAGCGTGTCCCTCCACAAAATCTTGAAGCTGAGCAATCTTTGCTTGGAAGTATTTTGATTGACCAAGAAGCCATGGTGAAGGTTGGAGATGTTATCCATGCCGACGATTTTTATCGCGACTCTCATCGATTGATTTTTGATTGTGTCATCGACCTATTTGAACGTCATGAGCCTGTTGATATTTTGACCGTCGGAAATCGTCTTGAAGAAAAAGGAAAGCTTCAACATGTCGGAGGCCGTTCTTATCTTGTTGAACTTTCAAATGCCGTTCCAACGTCTGCGCATATCGTTCACTATGCAAGCATTGTCCAGAAAAAAGCATCTCTTCGACGTCTTATTGACGCGGCAACACACATCACAAAACTTGGATACGAGGAGGAATCGGACATCGACATCACGCTTGATGCTGCGGAACGGACGCTTTTTACCGTCTCACAAAACCTTACAAAAAATGCCTTCGTACCGATTTCGAGAATACTGTCTGAAGCATTCGACCGTATTGACGAATTGCATCGCGAACGTGGAAAATTACGCGGAGTGCCGACGGGATACAAGGAACTCGACGACCTGCTTGCAGGACTGCAAAAATCCGACCTGCTCATTCTTGCGGCACGTCCATCTGTCGGAAAAACGTCCCTCGCTATGGACATTGCGCGCAACGTGGCATTGAAAGGAAAAGTCCCTGTCGGGATTTTTTCACTCGAAATGTCAAAGGAACAGCTCGTTGATCGTATGATTTGTGCCGAAGCGGGAGTGGACCTGTGGAAGATGCGTACCGGGAGACTGTCCGAACGCGATGAGGACTTTCCTCGCATCGGACATGCAC
Organism: Candidatus Uhrbacteria bacterium RIFOXYB12_FULL_58_10; assembly: GCA_943359455.1. GTDB lineage: Bacteria > Patescibacteriota > Patescibacteriia > UBA9934 > GWF2-40-263 > YC12-FULL-57-11. The sequence continues at coordinate 13,856 of CALRHL010000009.1, read as the reverse complement.
TTGGTGTGCTATCAGAAGCTCCTATTTTTATCGACGACTCCCCTGCACTCACCGTTATGGAGCTACGAACAAAGGCGCGACGCATGCAAGCCGAGCATGGACTTGGACTCATCATCATCGATTACTTACAGCTGATGGAAGGTCGAAATAAAAAAAATGGAGGGGATGATAATCGTGTACAGGAAGTTTCAGAAATATCTCGCGGATTGAAACAGATCGCTCGTGAGCTCTGTGTTCCCGTCCTAGCCCTTGCCCAGCTCTCTCGTGCAGTTGAAATGACAAAACCCGCCATTCCTCGTCTCTCGCATCTGCGCGATTCTGGCTCCATCGAACAGGATGCGGACGTCGTCATGTTTATCTATCGAAAATCCGCCGACAGAAATTATCGCGAGGAAGATCTCGCTCCAGAAGAAAAAAATATCGCCGAGATTCATATTGCCAAACATCGCAACGGCCCAACCGGAATGGTCCGTCTCTTCTTCGACCGCACTCGCACCTCCTTTAAAAATCTCGACATGCGCATGAACCAAAGTGCCTCCCCTTCCGCCCCCATGAGCGCTCCACCACCAAACGCCCCGCCGCCTGTTGATCATGGTTTTGTTCCACCACCAGGAGAAATGATGTAGTCTAGTGTAATTCGGATGTAAAAGGTAAAATGTAAAAAGGTATGAGTTCTTAACTTTTTTTCTAATCCTCTTATGTTCTCAAAAATCAAAGCAATCAAAGACCTTCGAGACCAAGCCAAACAGATGCAAAATACGATGGAGGAAATTACGGCGGAAGGTTCAGCAGGATGGGGGAAAGTCAAAGTAAGGATGAATGGGAATCAGAAAGTCCTTTCCATCGAGATTGCAGACGAACTCATGAGCGATAAATCTAAACTTGTTTCCATCCTCATTGAGGCATTTGCAGACACGACAAAAAATCTTCAAAAAGAGATGGCTGGCAAAATGAAGGATATGGGTGGCATTCAGGAAATGATGAAAGGACTTGGCATGTGAGACGGTTTCCGGAACCCATTCAAAATTGCGTCGCGGCGTTTTCGCGACTCCCAGGCGTAGGGCCAAAAACGGCTCTGCGTTTTGTGTATTATCTTTTGAAACTTCCACGACATGATTTAGAAGTCATGGCGCGGTCGATCACGATCCTTTCGGACGCCATCAAAACATGCACGATCTGTTTCACCTATTCAGAAAAAGAAATGTGTGAAATTTGTATGGATACAAAACGCGACCTCACAGCAATCTGTGTTGTTGAAGAGCCACGAGATATTTCCACACTCGAGGTAACAAATGTGTATCACGGTCGATACCACGTCCTCGGTGGCGTCCTTAATCCGATCGATGGAATGACACCAGATGTTCTCAGAATCAAAGAGTTGATCGAGCGCGTGCAATCAGACCTGTCGATCACGGAAGTAATCCTCGCTTTGTCACCAACGATTTATGGTGAAACAACGATGATGTATCTCTCCAAACAGCTCGCTCCTTCTGGTCGACGTGTCACCCGTCTGGCTCGCGGACTGCCGATCGGAGCAAGTCTCGAATATGCGGATGAAATTACGCTTGGAGATGCTTTGAAAGGACGACGTGATGCATAAGAGACCTCTGCAAAAAAAAGAAGAGGCAGGTGAGCCTCTAGTTGCTGGTATTCGGAACGCCGAGCTGTTCGAGACGAGCGTCGATGATGCGCTCGAGTCTCTTGATTTTGCGACGGATCGCGACATACTCGGCCATGGCGCGATAGTTCGAAATGAACTGTTCCATGACGAGCTTCAATTCACCTTTCGTGCATCCTTCCAGATGCAATTCGAGCGTTTCGATATCCCGGATATGTTCAGGGATCCGTCGCTCCGCGAGCATAAGATCGACTTCACATTCCTCCTTCTTTGTACGCAGCCCCTTGAGCCGTTTGTCACTCACAACAACGAACATCTGCATCTGCATCTCGCCGATTGTCATTCCCTGTTCTTGAGACATCCATCCTCCAGGTGTTGATGGTGAGTGGTAGGATACACGGAAATCTGAATTATGTCCAGATAGCTGTAGAGACCGTTGCAAAAAAACGACGGGTTTGTCAATCGAGCTCAGCTCGATAACGATCCCGTCGTAGATGCAGAGTCATCCCGCAAGCAATCCCCGGAACCGGTCAAGAATTCCGTTCATCGTGTAGTCGTCGAGAGCTTCATTGAAGTCACGGAATGTCCAGCGACGCTTCACGGCACTCCAAAACAGTTCCGTATTTATAAGGTTGAGAGCAAGGATCACGCGGGCAATCTCATTGGCCCGAGAAGCAAGGACCTCGTCCGTAACCGGCCCAAGCCCTAGCCGCTCAGCAACGACAGACATTCCGCCGTGACGGACAATTGCGTCTCGCAGGGAGGAAAGCCTTCGTTTATACAAGTCATTATTCGTCGGCATTCTTCCAATTTCTACTATCAGAGGAAGGAGTGACTGTCTGAGATTTTCGAAATCGTTCCAGTAACCCAAAGGCTTTCGGGCTCCCTCCGGAAGGCCGAGCCGTATTCTAACAGCTTGGATTCCACCATGGTATTCCTGGATCCCTGTTTCGACGCCACTCAGACCACGTGCGATCAGCTCACTTTTTGATGGTATTCGACCAAGTTCTGCGATGACAGGCGCAAGGGCAATTTCAACATGTACGAATTCTTGCCAGTAGCGACTTGGCATCCGCCTATAGACATATGTCAGCCCAAGGCTAGCCGCAGCCGCAGGAAATCCTCCATGCAAGCGACTGATCGCATCCACAACAGCTGACAGATTTTCTTCTCGAAGCTCCTCTTCATATGGCATCCGACCAAGGCGTGTGGCAAGAGGAAGGATAGCGGCCCTCACTGTTGAAAGATCCTGCCAATACCCTTTTTCTTTGCGCCGCCCGGTTCCATCCAGCCCGAGACGACGCTCGACTGCCGCGAATCCGTCATGATGACACCAGATAGCGCGTCCGATTGCGTGAAGATTGCGCTCAGCGAGCTCCTCTTTGGTTGGCATCCGGCCGATTTCGAGAATGACAGGTTGAAGCGCTGACTCTAGATTCGTGAAATCCTTGAGTGGCCCCGTTCTGTCAGGAGGATCCTTGGCGGCCGCGCCTAAACGGCTCCGCACCGCGGGCAATCCACCCTCACCTCTGTAAATACTAGCCATCAATGCCTGTAGTCCGCGATCCATGAGCTCCTGAGCTGTCGGCATCCGGCCGAGTTCTGTAACAATTGGCGCAAGTTCCGTTTCGATGTTTCCTTCATTCTGCCAGTACCCTCGCATGTCACGGCACATCTCTTTCGAAAGGCCTAGGCGAACAGCAACCGCATATGGACCGCCATGAAACGTCATCGCTTTTGTCAGGCGTGACAACTTACGTTTTGAAAGATCTTTCGTCGTCGGCATCCTTCCGAGTTCCGCAATGAGTGGACACAGCGCCTCACGGAGATTCTCGAAATTCCCCTGCCAAATCTCTGCGTTCTTTTCCCGAAAGGAGACAGCGACATTGAGTTGTTCTGCCACAGCTGGAAAGCCATCGTGGTATGCCACAATCGAGTTGATGACTGCGCTGAGTTTCCGTTCAAATAGTTCACCTGCCGTCGGCATCCTTCCGAGCTCATCGATGATGGGCCGGAGGACTGCCTCGATGTTGTCGAAGTTCTTCCAGTACCCATTTGGTTTCTTCCCCATCGTTTCTCCAAAATGAAGGAGGGATGTATCTGTTCGTCCAAAATGGACGAGGATCGAATTTAACAAAAAAGGACGGTTCTGTCAATCGAGCTGAACTCGATGGCAACCGTCCTGAGTCACTCGCCCCCCAATCTTCACGACCGGGAGGCGAGGAGGATTCCACGAAACACCTTCGTGAGCTCTCGCAGAAGTTCTGGGAAGTTATCGAAGAACAACTCAACAGGGTACGTTCTCGGAGCGGTGTCGACTCCGACCAAAGCTCGAATCGGGAGGACACCGTGCGACATCAATTTCGCGCACACCTCTTCGACCTTCTTTGGATTCGATGGTCCTCCATCACAGGCAACGACGACGATTTTTCGACGACGTGCAACGGAATACAGACGCTGACCCGCAACGGCCAGACCAAAATGCTCATCTGTCCCTCCGTCACATTGCAACGACGCGATCCCATTGTTCGGTTGTGCTCTCCCACAATCAAACACGTTGTTGTGAAACCCGTAAAAGAACGCATCAACATTTTTTCCGAAATCGAGAAGCGCTTCGTTGAACAGCACTCCCAAATCGATTGTTTCCGTGTGCCCAGCCATGGATCCGCTCACATCAACAAGAAAGCTGATTGCAACGTCAAGTGACGCTTCCTCGGTGTGCCGCGTCATGCAATCCGATCCACCTGCGGCAAGAATGTGAAGTTCATCCTCGTCGAGATCACCATCATCGAGCCCTCTCACCTGACGATCAATCGGGAGTGACAGTTCACGCAACACCTGCTTGAGCGCTCCCACGTACGGACGAACACGAACTCTTGCTGGTCCATACTTCACTGGATCTGGGCGAACCTTGATGATTCGAGGATCATTTCCTTCTTGCGTCCCAGGCACCAAAGGCAAACCTGCCTTCAGGTTCTTAAGCACATTTTGCAACCGTTGCAACGTTCCTGCGCGCTGCGTCGCAAGAACTTGCGCCATCGCGTTACGAAACGCGGTTTGTGTTGTCTGCGAAGGCCGTGATCCATGAATCAGCTTTTGAAGCGCCTTCATGAATTGCTGAAACTGCTCTTCTTGTTCCTTTGCCTTTTGCTGGTCATACTCCGTTGCATGCTCTCGCAACAACTTAAGCACTTCTTTTGCGACGACAAGCAAGTGCTTGTACGACCGCTTCTTACGATTCACCCTCCCAATCGCTCGTGCAGAAATGTTCACGCACTTCTTCACAATGGAGAAGTTTGGGTGAGTTCGCTTTTTGCACGCGTACGCAAAGTCGGTAAACACCGATTGCCTCGCCTCAAAAGAAACTCCATTCCTTCCATCCGCACCCGGAAACAGATGCCCCATCCGCCGACGCACCTTGAGTGCAAACCCAGGGTTATGCCGACAGTTGAGATCATCATCTCGCCGGTCCATGATGAGGTTCAAAATTCCTGCAAGAGACTCCCCGCCATCCTTGTGAGCCTTTGCCATGAGGTCGCCACCATCACGTGAAAACGCGATGTGGCTTGCTTCATGAAGACCACGACCGTCCCCTGCTTCGATTTCTCCTTTCAGGTACGGCTCAGGATTGAACGACACATACGACTTACAATCGGTCGAAGCTGTTGGCTCTGACGCATTCAGTTCGAAACGAACAGCGCATCCAGCCACAGCCGCAACATCCTGTCGAAGTGGCTTCACAAACTGCATGATCTCATCTGGATGAAAGACGATTTCACACACCTTCAGGACAGATGGTTTTGAAGGTGCTACGGGTTTGAGCGTCGGAGATTGCTTTTGCCGACGGACCAGATCTGCATTGCGCAACGGTTTTGACAACCGATATGCCTCTGTCCAGATCTGGTGTGAATCCATCCCTGACTGAACGTTCACCAGTACATGGTAAACATCTGGTCCTGTCTGCTTATGCTTTGTCACTGACGACGTCGGAGTCGGATCGCGAGGATCCGAGTACCGGACGTAATACGACACAAGGGCCATTACTTTCCTCCATTGAGATGCATCACGCTTGCGTCCTTCAAACGAGGGGTGAGGTTGAGTCCCGTTGCACGCGCCTTGGCAAATGCCAGAGAGCGTTCTGACGAGTCATCACCGACATCACCCTCATACTGGTTGAGGATCTTCCACTCGATCGCTTCAGGAACGGAAAATCCGTTTGCCACAAACGTTGCGGCGCGAAGCGTGCGGCGTGGAGATGGGCCTCCACCTTCCGGAAACATTCCGCTCATCGCTTGCTTGCGAAGCTCATTTGCGATCTTGACGATTTGCATCGCATCAAGTTCGCTAATCCCGCCACGCTCAACGAGCAATCGCGTTTCAAATTCTGCGGGAGGATATCCCACGGTGTATTCTTCAAAACGATCTCGAAGCGAAACAGCAAGTTTTGCTCCACCGTTTCCACCACCAATGGGGTTTGATGTCGCCATCACGACCACTCCCTTCGGAAGTTCAATGAGACGTGAACCCTCAGAAGTCGTCACCGAAATCTGACGCTCATCGTCAAGGAGTGGATGAAGCGCATCCCCACCATCTCTCAGACGAGAAAGCTCGTCGAAGTTGACGATGGTATGCGGACAACCACTTCGCGACTTCGCATCCTCGAGAACACGTACGAGATCGGTCGGAACAAAGATCATGGTGCCGTTTTGCGCACGATCAGAACCAACTAAATCCTTTGGCTTGTAAATCCCAGCACAGTCAACCTTTTGATAGACTGCCCGAAACTCCTTTGCAAGCCGACGACACAATGTCGTCTTACCTGTTCCCTTCGGACCGATCAGATGGATATGATTTCCAAGCCGAAGATCGGTGAGCATCGCGCGCAACATGTGCGCATCGACCCAAAAATCTGGAATCTGATCGACATTCTCGATGGTGAGCAACATGCGCTCAATATGGAGAATAGCGTGCTGAGTGACGTGACGACCAGTGACTTTCACGAGACGTGCGGCGTACTTTACCCCAACACGAATCTCGAAATCATTCTGATTGTCCACCTCGAACCCGGTTGCATTCGCATGAATTGGTCCGCGCTCAATGAGCACAGGCTGAAGGACACCATCCTTTTCACGATACGAAAGAACAATTTGACTGGACATGAAATCCTCTCAGTTTAGACCTGTTGAACAAATTTTCAGCAACCAAATAGGTTGGTTTCTGAAAAAAAGGGCGGTCCGACGTTGCGTCGGACCGCAAGTGGTTCGTGCGATATCCCAGGTGAGCGATACAGGGGGTGACAGGGTCAGCGAGTCGTCGAAGCTGAACCCTGTCACCCCCTGTCACCCCCGCGAGGAGCGGGAGCGACAGCGACTCGCGGAGGCGGGGGTGTAGCGAACAATCCCGGTCTCCCAAATTACGCGTTCTTGGCAATCCGATACGGATAGCCTTTCAGGACGCTTCACGGCCAAAAGCCGTTTGACGGCCTAGACGAACACGTTCGGATCAAATGACCCGACGTACCTTGCACGAACAACGAACCAATCCGTACGATATCCCATAGCGTGTGTACCGTTCGGTCACAAATCCTAGCTTGCGACGGATTTGTGAAGCGAACGGAGTGAGCGGTCGGACGGCTACCTCCTGCTCCCTAGCAGCGAACGCAGTGAGCGAATGCGTAGGGAGCAGGTGGTGGACACGCGATGATCGGTCACCCAAATTGCGGACTCTCAAACAACCGAAACGGTCATCCTTCTGATCTGTTTCCAGACCATCGAGTTTGCGATCCGACATTACGTCGAACCACCTAACGTGTACGGATTAATCACTAAACAACGTAGACAGGTCATCCCGAAAGGTGCGGGCTATCGGACAAGCGAAGCGTCCGCGCGATAGCGCGGTGTCCGATAGCTGTCAGTCAGTGCGTCTGTCGCGTAGCGACATCAAGACGCACTGCAGACAAGCACCGAAACCACAGTGCCCCAAATTGCATGTCCTCAGCCGGTCGATACGACCAGCCTCAATCAGACGTGCCCCGAGCAAGTGCCCGGGTAAACCTTCTGTCTACTCCAGAGTCCCACCATGACCCATCATCGACTCTGGAGTTTCCTCCGGATCGAGAATTTCCCCCGACTGTCCCTCTGGCAGTCTGCCATTTCCTGAGCCAAACCGAGCCTTCGCAGCCTCGTACGGTTTGCGAACGATACTCGGGATAGCTCCTTCGTACACCATTCCCAGATACCCGACAATACCAGCGATTTTCTGTCGGTCCAGTTCCGAGACAACTTCCTTCGAAACCACTTGGTGCATAAACGCGCGCCACTTCTGGAGCTTCCAACGCGGCACCGTGAGGCGACCGTCTGGATTCACGACAAGTCCGGTCACGACTGGCATCTTGGTCGAGCGTTCATCGTCCCCCTCCTCTGCTTCCCCCATGTACGAAGTTTTTGACTTCTTGATCTTCCAACCATTACGCAAAACAATCTTTTGGATCGCCTTGCGTGTTTCACGATCGATCGTATCCGACGACGTCGAGATCGTGAGGTCGTCGACATATCGCGTGTAGCGAAATGTCGTATTGAGTTTCGTGCCACGATCTAGGAGGTACGCTCCGATTTCGCGGTCGACGGGATACAAAATTGCATTCAACACTCCTGGGGATGTTGGAAATCCCTGAGGGAGGATCTGATCAACGAACATGATGTCCGTAATCACTGACGCGATGGCATCAGCATCAACAGCATCGACATCAACGGCTGACTGAATATGCCTGCGGAGTTTTACCCCAAGCACCTCGTCAAACTTTGTCTGGCTGACCGAGGGAAATGCATCCTTCAAGTCCATGAGAAAAAATGCCTTTGCACCACCATCAGCATGTCGACGAGCATTGGTAATCACGGAACGACCAGGATGTCCCCCGTGCACACAACGATGCATCTCAAGTCCTTGCAAGACATTGCGAAGGACACGCTTCAGATAATCCATAAGTGGAGTCTCTGGAGCATAGATCACCCGCACCCCACCCCGGGGCTTCGGACGCTCGAATCGATGCCAGGCATTCCCACTCGCGAGCACATGCTCCACAAGCGCAAAATCCTGCTCGGTTGTAACCGTCAACTCACAAAGCGCATCACGCGCACGAACAGAAAGCTTGTGAAAGGACGAAGGTAAACGGGCCATGAGAAAATCCTCTAGGTTTTTCGCACAAAATCATTTTGCACGAAGGGAGATTTTTAGCATAAAACAAGCTTTTCGTCAAGCAAAGCTCGTTGATTGTCAACGGGAAGTGAATTTTTCCTGTTGCCAGGGAAATGAATTTTTCCGGTTCGTTATTTCAGGTCGCCACGATATCTGACCGTCACTTAGTGACGGTCAGATTGTTTTTGATGTTTGTCTTGTGATTCCGTTGTTATTTTACAGGGTGATTTAAATGTATTTTTATCATCGTTGTTTTGACCGTCTCTAAGTGACGGTCAGATCGTAGATGTTCCGGATGAGCGAGGCGATCTTCTTGCGCTCTTTGTCCGGGACGCGACGTGGGCTCTCCTTTCCGCGGTTCCCGTGGACGAGGCCCTCCGCCCCGTCGGCTTCAAAAGATTCCATCCAGTACCTGATGCACCTCGTCGTCACCTTCAAACGCTTCGCTTCACCAACTTGTGTGCGGCGGCCAGCCAGGATGTCACGGACCACCTTCACTCGTTCATTCTCCTTTTGGGACATAATGATGTTCTCCATATCTCGGCAGGATACACCGAGAGGAAAAATTCATTTCCCGCAAAGAGAAAAATATCACGTCCTTGCTACAGCAAAACTCGTTAATCAGACGAAAAGAAAATCCCCGCACTAGGCGGAGATTCTTTTTAGTGCAAAAAATCCATGACGAACCTTGTCTGGTTTTACTTCTCGTTCATGAACCATTTCAAATCCGTATCCACGAAAAAAAGTCTTCCATACCTGTGTACTTTGGTATTCATGCGGACCATCCGCGATTTCCCAATTCAAACGTCGATCGATCGCCTCTGTCGTCTTCTGTTCTGCATCATTTTCAACCAAGTCCTCGGCAACAAAAATCAATCCATCAGGCTTCAGAACTCGACTTACTTCCTTCATCATCGCGTCATGCGAACTCTTATCCATATGGTGCATCACAAAAAATAATGTGACGGCATCCTGTGTCCCATCTGGGGTCTCTCTTAAATCCTCCGCACGGACGGACTCATGGAGATATGTCACGTCGTATCCACACTGCTCTACACGTTTCAATACATCCGGTGCGTAATGATCGTTGGGATCAATACCTGTGACAAAAGAGTTTGGTAATCGTTCATGGATCATTTCCATCTCATGGCCTTTTCCAGCTCCAAGACAGAGGATATCCACACGACGTGGATGACTCTTGTCTGGCCAAACTTTCGGTTCCATCAATTTTTCAATTCCAACCTCTTTGATCATCCAATCAGCTCGCTTCCGAAGCCACGTGTCAACCGGACCACGACTCGTCTCACGCATCAGTGCTGACTTAAATGTCTTCCGAGTTGCTTCTGGTGGTAAATTACTTCGTTTTTCCATACCGCAAAAGTATAGCACGAAGTCTGTTGATCAGACGAAAAGAAAATCCCCGCGCTAGGCGGAGATTTTTTCGATTTTGAGTTTGGTAAATGGCTGGCGGTGTCCAACGTGACGGCGATATCGCACCTTTGGCTTGTATTTGACCACGAGAACCTTATCGGCTCGACCATGTTCGACAACGGTTGCTGTTACAACAGCACCTGTAACGAATGGCGTTCCAACCTTTACATCTTTCCCTTCATCATCTGCAACCAACAGCGCATCAAAGGCCAATGCCTTCCCCGCCTCAGTCTCGAGCAGCTCAACTTTGAGCTCCTGCCCTTCGCGAACCGCATACTGCTTCCCGCCAGTTTTAATCACTGCAAACATATCTGCTCTCGCGGCTTCTCCTTACTCGTCGGGTGGCCTGACCTGAGGAGGCCACAGCCGAACGAAGGGTATTGCCTGCGATCTGAATAATTTATGCCAGAATAGTACAATTTCTACCCATTCCTGTCAACCAACGCCATATCCACAGAATTGCCGTCACTGAGAGACGGTGATTTTCTCACCGAGAACAAGAGGGTGTTTTTGGATAAATCCAGCATTGAGCTCGAGAACTTGATTGACGGGTGCATTTGGTACGTACGTTGCAAAGGTAACGCCCGTTGAAACAGGAACTTGTTCAGACACGTCTACAACAATTCCATCGAGCATCCAGACAATATCGATTGGGAAGTTCATATCCTTCATCCAGAACGCGTACCTGTCTGGGCGGTCGAACAAGAACAGCATTCCGCGATCTTGATCGAGAAAAATATGATGAGATAATCCGATCCGACGCTCATCATCTGTGTCAGCAATTTCAACAGCAATACGCGTCTGATCTGGAAACACAATTTTGGTTTGTTGATTTATTGTGGTGATGAGTATCAGAGTCAGGACAAATAAAATAAGGATCCCTGCGATGATCGGTTTCTTTTTCACCATATTTTTTTATCTTGTTTCGACAACACGATGGCGACGATGAACATGAAAGCGACGAGGGCTCCGAGCGCGATCAGTTTTTCCTTGCTCTGTAAAAACAGGGCGGATAGTCCGAAGACAATGGCGAGGAGATAATAGGCAGAAACGATTTGACGTTGCGTCCAACCGCGGTCGAATAATCGATGGTGAAGATGTTTGCGATCACCGATAAAAATTTGTTTCACTCCACCTGCTCGAAATCTGCGGATGATAATCCAGATGACGTCTAGAAGCGGGATGGCGATTACGAGCAATGCGGTCGCGAGTTTACCGCCAGAGATTACCGCAAGGATACCGACGATGAAACCAACGAACGTGCTTCCCCCTTCCCCGAGGAAAATTTTTGCAGGATGCATGTTAAAAACAAGAAATCCGAGCATGGCTCCAAGACAGATAGCCGAAAAAACAACAACGTCTGGCTGAAAATAGGCGGTTGTGAGCGCAAGACATAAGACCATCAACGCGCCGATCGATGACACGCCTGTTGAAAGTCCATCCAGTCCATCTAAAAACTTGGTGGTGTACATCACGACGAGTAGCCAAACAAACACAATGATATTTGACTGCCACGCCATGAGGATAATCACGCCACCGAATGGATTCGTCAATTTATCAATCTCAACTCCAAATGCGATCACGGTCAGAGCGGCGAGAACCGGAGCAATGATCGCAAACTTTGCGGGAAGATTATATTTATCGTCGAGAAATCCGCCAACGATCAAGATCAGACCGCCGATCAAGAACCCACTATAGTGCATGGTTGTAATCTCTCCACCTGTCAGAATGGAACGCATGTTTTGTAAAACGTACATGAGGACAATCGATACAGAAATAAAAATAGCCATTCCTCCCAAAAGCGGAATCGGCTTTCGATGAATTTTTCGTGGATCACCTGGAGCATCAACAACTCCCATTCGGTTTGCAATCGCAGATACAATTCTTGTACTCACGACAGACAAAACAAACGCAGACAGTGCAAACACGAAAGCAATCATAACGCCTGTGCCTTTTCAATTTCAATCTGTCCACCTGGATGCAAAACAATCGTATCACGGCGACCCACACGTCCTTCGAGTAATGCGGTTGCAATGGCATTGTCGACCTCCTCTTGAATAATGCGTCGAAGTGGCCGTGCGCCGAACTTTGGATCAAACCCTTTCGTGGACAGATCAAGAACCGCTTCGTCTGTCGCACGGAATTTAATTCCTTTTGCCTCCAAGCGCTCTGCAACCTGCGCGATCATAAGGTAGGCGATTTGCTGAACATCGTCTGTTGTAAGCGGACGGAAAACGACAACGGCGTCAAAACGATTCAAGAGCTCAGGACGATACACACCACGCAGTTCCTCCTCAAGCAAATGTGTTTTGATTTGCTCTGAATCTGTTCCTTCTGCAACCGCGTCTTGAATGTATTGTGTCCCTGCGTTTGAAGTGACGATGATAATCGTATTCGTAAAATCAATCGTGCGTCCGGCAGAGTCTGTGAGTCGACCATCATCAAATACTTGCAAAAATAAATTGAGAATATTTGGATGTGCCTTTTCAAACTCATCCAAAAGCACGAGAGAAAATGGATTGCGACGAACAGCTTCGGTTAACTGTCCACTCTCGCCTCCTGGTGCGCCAATCAAACGATAGACGCTTGCCTGATCTTGATATTCTGACATATCAAATCGAAGCATCGCCTTTTCGCCACCAAAATAGGCCGCAGCTACCGCCTTCGCGAGCGCGGTTTTTCCAACTCCTGACGGACCGAGAAACAAAAAGGTCGCAATCGGTCGCTCTCCAGAACGCAAATCTGCACGGGCGCGACGCAAGGCTGATGAAACAGCTTTGACGGCTTCTTCTTGCCCGACAACACGTGCGTGAATTTTTTCCTCAAGCGATAATAGCGTTTCTTTTTCTTCCACCGTTGTCTGTGTCATCGGAATACCCGTTTTGTCTGCAAGAACCTTTTCAACATCCTCTGCCTTCACGAGAGCATCCGCTCCCCGCGCCTTAAACGCAACGAGGGCAGCCTCGCGACACACCTCGATCGCTTTTTTTGGAAGGTAACTCGTGTGAATATATCGATCGGATAAGGAAACGGCGCGTTCAATCGCGTCGTAGGTAAAAATAACATTTTGTTCGTACTCAATTCCGCCGACCTTTGACTCAACGATGTGGATTGCAGTCGTTGTGTCTGGTTCATTCACATTCACCTTTTCGAATACCCGTGCCAAAACAGATCGTTCGATCACGTTGGTATAGGCTTGCGGTGTTGTCGTGGCGATCACAAAGGTGATTCCGCGAGACAACGCATCCGCAAGAAGTGCCGCCGCATCTGCACCTGATCCCGTTCCTGCTGTTCCGACAAGTTGATCAATATTTTGCAAAACTAAGATGACATTTTTTGCTCGACTGACATCAACGAGCGCAGACAACAAGCGTGCTTGTGCTTCTGACGGATCAACTCCGCTCATGAGGGCTGGAATCACGATACTCACCAGACGTTTATCTTCAAGAATTTTCGGGACGTCCTCGCGTACCATTCGCTCAGCCAAACCAGCAATAAGCGCGGTCTTCCCAACACCCTCTGGACCAACAAGCAAAACACTTTTTCCTCCTCCTTCAATAACACGCAACAGTTCCTCGGTCTCGCGTTCGCGTCCCACAAGAAATGGAAGATG
>CALRHL010000008.1 GCA_943359455.1 Candidatus Uhrbacteria bacterium RIFOXYB12_FULL_58_10 | reverse complement strand
CTTGATATCGTAGGACCGCGGACTTTTTAGTTCCTCCGGATCTACCGCGTCTGTCGCGATCGCAATCATTGGAAAGTCAGACAGTAAATTAACGAGCAAAATTTGAACAGGGAGCATGGGAAGATAGTCGACAAGCAATGTCGCCGTTGCGACCGCAAGAAAATTTCCAAAATTTGATGCGAGTGTTGCTTTGATATACTTTACGGTGTTGGCGAACACTTCCCGCCCCTCACGAATTCCACCAATAACGACTTCAAGCGAGTGTTTGAGCAAAACAATGTCTGCTGCCTCGCGAGCAATATCCGACGCCCCATCAACGACAATTCCAACCGACGCCATTTTGAGTGCAGGAGCATCATTAATCCCTTCTCCTAAAAATCCAACTTCCTGATCAGTTCTCAACGCTTGAATAATGAGATATTTTTGCTGTGGAGAAACACGCACAAATACCGCATGCGACTTTGCACTCAAAACTCGATCTGTCACAGAAAGTTGCTCCCATGCCTCACCAGCCACAACCTCAGATTGATCTGCGATAAGACCGACGGTCTTTGCGACAGCACCCGCGACCTCTGCACTGTCTCCCGTAAGAATTTTTACCTGAACCCCTAATTGTTTTGCATGCAAAATCGCCTGCACCGCCGTTGATTTAACCGGGTCCTCAAAAGAAATGACTCCGATCATTTTCAAACGATGTTCGTCTTCACCAGTTGCGATCGCCAACACTCGCCGTCCCTTCTCTCCTTCGGCCTTGATCCAACTTTCATCCTTTCTTGATTCTTTACAAAGCAACCCAACTTCCTCTGGCGCGCCTCGCACGACAAGTTGACCATCAACAACAACCGAATTCCATCGACGGGCTGGATCAAACGGAACTTCATGTGTTCGCGTCGTTGCTTGCACACGCGTTTTTTCTGCCTCGTCAAGCCGATTCCAGACCGCAATATCAAACGCGTTATTCGGTTGCATCTGTTTCTCCCCGAGAAATGAGGAAGCGGCGGCCGCAAGAAATAAGCAGTTCTGTTTTTGTTCAGACAAAACATCTGCCACGACCATTTTATTTTCTGTAATCGTTCCTGTTTTGTCTGTACACAACACCTCGATCGATCCCAAATCTTCGATTGCAGAAAGTCGTTTCACAACCACATGCTCCTTTGCAAGTCGAAGCGCGCCTCGTGAAAGAGTCATCGTTGTCACAACAGGAAGAGCTTCTGGAATGACCGAGACGGCGAGCGCAATCGAAAAAATAAGGAGCTCTGCAAGATCGACGGACGCTCCTTTGACCAAAACATTTGCAAGAAAAACGATGCCCAACGTCACGAGAATAACCCGAAGAATCAAGACACTAAATTTTCCCAAACTTTTTTCAAACGCGCTTTGATCTTCTGTTTGGCCTGTCAATTCACTTACCTCCCCTATCTGAGTGTGTACACCTGTGGAAAAAACAACCGCAACTCCACGACCAGAAACAACGGTCGTTCCAGCAAATCCAATGTTCGTAGCCTGATACGCTTCATGGACTTCTTCCTCTAACGCATCAGCCTTTTTTGAAACCGCAACGGATTCTCCGGTGAGAGCTGACTCATCCACACTCACATTTTCCGCTTCGATAAATCGTACGTCTGCTTGAATGACATCGCCCGTTTCGACAATAAGAATATCTCCCGAAATCAGATCGCGACTTTCGATGAGCAGTTCGTGACCGTCACGTCGCACGCGCGAGCGCGCTTTCACAAACGTACGAAGTAATTCAACCGCCCTTTCAGAATGGTATTCCTGTGCAAATCCAAGTCCTGCGTTAATGAGCACGAACACCGTAATCATCGCCCCATCAATTATTTCCCCGAGCAAAAACGCAATTCCTGCCGCTCCCGCAAGCAGATATAAAAATGGAGAAGTGAACTGACGAAAGAGAATACGGTACCAACGAACCGAATGCCGAGGCAATTCGTTCGCGCCAAATTCTGCCAGACGACGCTGTGCCTCCTCAAAAGATAATCCAGCGGATGAGCATTTAAGAATCTCTAAAACTTCATCTGTTGGTTTATGTGTGAATGGAGCGAAGGACATATCGGTTAAACACGGTTGGATAAATCAAGCGGATTACTTCTACAACCGCGGGATCTTCTGAAAAAATTTTTGAAAGCTCAATCAGGCGATCAACACGTGTGCGAGGCATTCCCCATTTGAGAGACGTTGCGTGATAGTCTTCAAATGTGCCATTCGAACCGTATGCTTCACGCAGGTTTTGATAGTACTGTACCATTTTTTCCAAGTCTTCATTGCGCGGGCGTTCGGTCAGAATAAGTGTTTGGAGAATCTGCGTATCTGAGCCAAGAAGAAGGACAGACTGCTGATCCTCAACAAGCTTGATTGCAGAATGAAACGCCCAGTCGTCTTCACGGTACTCATTGGGAATCGTCGCAAGAGCTGTTCGTTTCTCGATCGACGCGAGTACATCATACACAAGATGTGTCGCCCATCCTTTCTCGAAATCTGTCAGGCCAGACATGAACGGATCCTGAGGACACTGATTTTCATGCGTTTGTGAACGAGGAATCCCTGTCACATACCGCGAGTCCGGATACACTGCGCCAGAATAGTAGGCCGTCAGATCTGTCACAGACAGCAAGGATTGCGCGAGCAGATCACGAGCGAATCGAATGTGAGTGCCTTCCATCGCCATAGGTTAAGAAAATTCTAAATACGAAGCATCAAATCCGAAAACTGACTAACCTCCAAACAACCAGCCAAAAAATCCACCAGATTTCTTTGTCTCCCTCTGGCCTTCTGGCCTCGACGCCTCTTGGCCTTCTACGCAATCTAGTGACTTCACAAATGCCACGATCCTCGCATTTTCCCTTTCTACAAGCGGTCCAGAATACTCTCCACTATGCGCGTGTGCACTTCCAAGTGACGACTCCTTTTGATCCAAATGCAAATTCAACTGCATCCCACCATTGCGATCTTCCACATACGCATGATACCGCGGAAACAACGTCCCCTGAATCCGTTTCGTATACGACAACTGCGCCTCTCGTCCTCGATGCTCGCCGTAGCCTGCCCTGCGAAGAAGGTTGCGTGCATTGTCTGCAAGTGGGCCTGGAATAAAGGTGTTCATAATGATCAAATAGTAGCAGGGACCTCTGCAAAAGTCATGTGCGAGGTCAAATCGAGACAGATACGCACGACACTATCATTACAAAATAACCACGCGAAGAGAGTGGCATTACGAAACCAAGTGCTTATTTCTAAATGCGTGGCCAGATCCGGCTTTGAGATAGTTTTCAAATCGTCTCGCTTGTAAGCGTGTTGGAAAGGAACAGTACCAGACGAGTTTTAGTGGCCAAAAGTCTTTCGTAGAAATGTTCTTTCCTGACTGGTGTTCCAGTAGCCTTCGTTTCATGTCAGGAGTAGAACCGGTGTAAAATTTTCCGTTTGCTAACTTCAATATGTAAACATGATGCATACTTGGATTCGGTTAATGGCTGAAAGCCACCCGAAGCTCCAACGGGGTACAAATCAATGCCACCCTTCGCCAAGGCTATGGGTGACACCCTACGCTAAATCTTCAACAGATGGCTGAAAGCCACCCGAAGCTTTAGCGTAGGGTGGCGGAGAGGGAGAGATTCGAACTCTCGGAACCTTGCGGTTCACACGCTTTCCAAGCGTGCGCACTAGGCCTCTATGCGACCTCTCCATGAATGTTCAGAGGTCTCCCCCGCAAAGCGGGGTCCCGCTTTGCGGGATATGCGACCTCTCCAAAATGAGACTTGGGAGGATTATAACTGTGGTCAGAAAATCTGTCGAGGCCTTGACTGAGGAACAAAAATATGCTAGTTTTTGTTCCTATGAAAAATTGGTTGATAAGGACAAGCGGTCTATTTTCATTGTTATTTTGTGGAATTTTTATATTTTCTGATTCCGTCCATGCTGCTGTGCCGATTGAGGGTTTATCCTATTGTCATGGTCCACAAGATTTTGATGCTTCCTTTGATGAGGACAATGTCTGCTATACGGTTGAATCAGGCGATACGTTATGGGCGATTTCAGATTTCTATCTTGGATCTGGTACAAAATGGAAAGAACTTGATGTTTCATACGAGTACCGAAGAACACGGAATGTAACGGATTATCTTGCTGATCCGCGAAAACTGCAGATTGGTACAAAGATTAATTTCAACACTTCTCGTCTTGTTCCACATACGAATTATCGCTTCGTAGACGGCTCAGCTGTTGTACATCCAAACACAGGTCAACTGATTACTTGGTCAAGAAACTATAATGGTGACGGCGTTTTAAACAGTGGAAATGAAATGTATGCCGGACCTTATGCATTTGTGAAGCATTTGCGTGCAAGTACGGATGGAAGAAATATTTCCTATCTGGCTAAATTGCAGGATGAGAACGATTCTGAAGAAACTCATGGTTATCAATTTGTTGTAAATGGAAAAGCAAACGAATACCTTGGCTCTGGTTACGACTACAAGCTGCTCACATACAGTGCAGATGGCTCGCAGTATGCTGTTCGCAATAATATTGGCACAGATCCTGAACAATTTCTCATCCTTTCAAGTATTGGTAATAGTCAGCTGTACAGTTACATCGATTCACTCTTCTGGTTCGACGATCAAACATTAGTTTATCGAGCACAAATACATGGTGAATGGCGAGTTGTTGTAAACCATCAAGACGACCTTCTATACAACTATCTCGAAAATTTGAAACAAGAAAATGGGACAATATCGTTTGATGCAAGACACGACGATCAAAGCTGGACTCACGAAATAATCACATTGGACTCGGAATAAAGTAGAGGGACCTCTGCAAAAGTCATGTGCGAGGTCAAATCGAGACAGATTCGCACGACACGCATGAACGATTTCGAGGTGATATGCAGATATCATTGAGGAATCGTGAATGCGTGTCGTGCGAATATGGCTGATTTGAAGCCGTGCATGACTTTTGCAGAGGTCCCTAGAGACAAAACTCAACAAAGTGAAACTGTTTTGTTTTCAATCTCAAAACGACTACACCCAAATTTTATCAACCTTAACAAAATTTGGGTATAATTTTTACAATCCATCCAACACCAGGTGTTGGTATCTGGGTGAGGCCTAGAGTGCACACTTGGAAAGCGTGTGAACCGCAAGGTTCCAAGAGTTCGAATTTCTCCCTCTCCGCCACGTCGTTCGCGAACGACGTGGCTCCGCCACAGATAAAATCGACCCATAAGGTCGTTTTATGTTATAGTCAAATCACTATGACTGAATCACAAACTCCGTGTCCTGATCAACTTGTTCAGACAAAACGACATACGGCTGAATTTGACGGACGACAATACGATGTCTACAAGCTCATTGCAGCAAGTGAATCGCTTCCTGTCCAGAGATTTGATTTGTCTGATCGTTCTCTATTGAAAGATATTCTGAAAGGCAGATACTGGAACGATGCAAACGGTGAATCGATTGGTCCGAGTGATCTTTTGGAAGCGTTTGAACAGAACCATCGTGACTGGAAAACAGTTTGTGAAATTTATCCTGCATGGACAGAGCACGTTAAAAAAATAATGCACAGCGACACCCAATTCCCTATTCTCCTTCATCGAAGGGTTATCATCGACGGAATGCATCGTCTCACAAAAGCAATTTCCGAAGGCACTGGATCGCTTCCAGCAAAAGAATTTGTAGAACACCTATCAGAGGATGCTGTTGCACTTTGAGTCGTCCAACACTGAGTGTTGGCAGATAGATGTGTTGTCTTTTTCTCTACAAATTGCTATTCTCCTGTTCAGTCAAAGAAGGCTCCATGTCCAAAACTTACGGCTTGACCCCACTTGTAGGCGCACACTATCCTGAACGAACGCCGTTTGGAACGGTTGCTCGATCTGAACCACCTGGAGTGGCTGTCCTGAAAGAGGATGGGACGGTGGCTCGTCGATCGGTCGAAATATCGATTCCTGATCGAATCGCCGCCTATCTGAAAGCTAAGAAGAAGCGATGGAAGGCTGATCAGGAAGAAGAAAGCGCGGAGGAACATGCAATCCGACATTGGCTAGATTGTCTGGTGACGATCGATGCGAGTAAGGCGGTTGACGCTCTCAACCAGACGACTCTTCTGGACTACGAAGTCACCGCGGTTCGATTCGAATACGATGACGACGGATCTGTGACGATTTTTCTTGGTATGCCGTACGACCGATCAGAAAAACGATTCCTTCCGTCACATGTTCTGCGCGATAAGTACCTCTGGATCAAGGAAGCAGCAAAAATCCTTCACGCCAACATTCCCTGGTCAGCCGAACTCAAAATCACGTTCGACATCGACGAACAAGTTCACCGCATCTAACGCACCGTACTGGTGTGTTTTTCATTTCAAGACATCCCTCATTCCAATCATCTCACCAATTCGTTCTTCCTTATAATCTTCAAATCCGCACGCAACAGCAAACTGGTCTGTCTCGCGGAACGTTCCGAACAAGCGGTCCCACCAGGTGATGTCGGCGAAATTGTAGTGGTGAATGCCGCGGGCGTGGTGGATGGAGTGGTGTTCGGGGCGTTGGATGAAGTAGCCGAACCAGTGTGGCGTCTGGACGTTCATGTGATAGAAAAATTCTCCGAGCACGGCGAAAACGTTGTACCATGCTGCCGCTTGGATGGATCCGCCGAACATGACGAAAATAATAAAACTGATGAGAACAGAGTTCACGACCATCTCGAAAGGGTGTTTGTAAAAAGCCGTGAGTGTTTCAATACGCGTTGGACTGTGATGAATTTGATGAAAAACCTTCCACCAACCCGGTTGATGTCGGAGACGATGCCACCAGTAAAAGACGAAGGTGCCGATGAACCAGTAGAAGATGCCTTCGAGGATTGGATGAGTGAATCCTGAGAACGAAAATAGGGAGGATTCTTGAAACCATTTATTCCATGTGGAGCCCGCGATGAAGACAAGAGAGAACTGAAACGCGTTTAGAGTAATTGCACGCACATACCATCCAGGCGCATTGGGGAGAACACGACCAGGACGGATATGCTCGATCGTAAAAAAGAGAATCGCTGCAAGACAAATGATGGCGAGTTGAATCATACAAAACAAGTATACTCTAAAGGCCTCTGCAAAAGTCTCCTTATCCACATCAGAATACTTGACACACAATCACGATGAGGTACGTTATGAGTATATGCGCTGCACAGTCGCTGGGCCACTTCCTACCGACGCTCGCACGCTGATGCGTCATTTCGGTTATACCGAACATGTCACAGACGGTATGGGACTTACGTTTGTTCGAAAAGCTCATGAAGCCGCCTTTCCTCGATTTCACGCGATGGTGCATGAAATGCTGGAAGGCGGTTTTGCGATTAACATGCATTTTGATCAAGCAAACCTTGGCGAAGGAAATCACAAGTATGTGTGGGCGTATAAGAATCCGAATTTGGAAGAGGAAAATAAGCGTATCCTCCTCATGGTTGATAAACTCAAGTATCGATTATCACGGGGAGAGTACGTGTTGTTAGAAGAACTAACTCCAGCAAAGCCAGAAAAAATGGGACTGATCGCGAAACTTTTTCGGATTATGTAAGGAGACCTCTGCCGCTAGTATCCAGGAAAATAATCTGTGTAAACTTGGGATGAGGGGACGTCCAATTTTTTCAAAAGCATTTGATACGACTGAACCATACCAGGCGGACCAGACAGATAGTAGAAGCGTTCGAGAAAATCGGGGGTTTCTTGTTTGATTTTTTCTTGCGTGAGATATCCATCTCGATCTGTCGCGACGTACAGACAGCGAAGACCTGACTCAGAGGCGCGGTCGAACACATCTTGAAATGCAAAGTCGCTCGGAGTTTTGCAGGCATAAAAAAGCATGGCATCACGCTTTTGGTTTTGATCGAGCATATGCTGTGCCATACTTCGAAACGGAGTGATGCCAATTCCACCTGCGATAAACGTGAGTTTGCATTTTGGATCGCGCGGAAGGACGAATTCGCCGCCAACGTTTGAGGCAAACATCACATCACCTATTTTCAAAGCGGACAGTGCACGCTTAAAACTGCTTGGCTCAGTCGGCATGCGGATCCCGAGACGGACAGTGGATTCCAGCGGAGACGATGCGACCGTGAACGTCCGACGATTCCCGCGCGTATCTGGTTTTTCATGTGGAAGTGTCCATTCAAAATATTGTCCGGGAGTGAACATCGGTTTTGTTTCTGTTGAAAAAACAAATTCAAGGACTTGAGGAGCAATCTCGGTTTTTTTCTCAAGGCGCAAACGATACAAACGCTTAAACCCATCCGCGCATGCAAACAGGTTCCCAAAAATAAGCAGTAATTCTGGTGATGAAAAAATCTCCCCAAAATGAAATGGGATGGCAAAAAATAATCCAATAAGCGCCGCCTCTGACATTTGCCAATACTTAGAGGGCGGAAGTGTGAATGGTTCTGTCAGCATGATCGTTCCAAAGAACAATATCGGCCAGGACAAAAATGCTTCTTGCAACAGATCGACAGACAGCGGGCGACCCATCCACCAAGCAGAGACAAAGACACTCGCAATGGCCGCTAATACAAACGTCCCAAACAAATATCCACGTCGTGTTTTGCGTACAACAAGCAATCCACCGATCAAAACCACGGGAAGCATCCATGCACTCCCTACCCACCAACTTGCTCCCCATCCTGTCAGGCCAGCAACAGCAGCACCGACGGCAGCTGGGTTCAACAGATGACGATTGTAGATCGTGATGACATATTTTGATGCCATTGCCGCAACCCCAGCAAAAGCGATAAATCCATAATCAGTCAATTGAATGGCTGGAAATAAAATTAGGAATAAAATAAATGCCGTAATCGCCGAAGATTCTTCATTAACAGCCGCTCCTGTCATGCGGGCAAACAAGGTATTCGACACATAACAGACAAACAGTAAACAGATCAACGATCCGATCAACGACAGACCTGATCCAGAAACGCGTCCAAAAAAACCAAGCACGATTCCAACGGCAGACATCATCGCAAGAACGTACAGCATAAGGCGGTACATCGTGATGTTGTTGAGGAACTGATCGATTTTTGTGAGCATATTTAAAACAATTCAAACCTTCCGTCTGGTGAAAACTCGACGTGCTCATCTGCAAACATCATCACGTATTCGAAATCATACACGGTTTTGAGCACTTCTGGCGAGCAGAAAAAAAGACAGGTCGCGAGCGCGTCGGCAATCAGTCCAGAATCTGCGATCACCCAAGTCGCAAGCAAGTGACGTGTGGATGTGAGTGTGACAGGATTCATGATGTGATGAAACTCTCCCCACGCGCGACGATTTATTGCAGAGCCGCAGATGCTTCCGTTTGTTACGGTCGCAATTCCGATCGCCTCGTCTGTTCGAATCGGATGTTCCAGACCAACGCGCGTCTGTCCGCGACAAACAATATCCCCACCCGCATCAACAACAAACGACAGGAGTTCCGCGTCCAACAAAATCTGTGCAACCAAATCCGCAAGATATCCCTTCCCTCCCGCACCAAAATCGAGCAGTGCTGGACGTTTCATTGTCAAAACAGAATCATGATATTCCATCACCTCTTCCCATCGCGGTGGATGCGTCAGTTTTTTTGAAACGAGCGAATAGTTTGCATCGTATCCAGCATCAGAAATCGTCTGACCGATGAGAGGGGTAAATTGTCCATTTGTCACCTCATACAATTGTTTGTACACCTGAAGCATTGAAACAGCGTCGTCTGGAAGTTTATACGTGCCCGCCTGTTGGGACATCTGTGTCACAACCGAATCCATCCGAAACCGCGAATACGTCTGATCGAATCGCTCAATCCGCGCTTCAATCAGACGCAAAAGAGCTGTCGATTCAGATTCGATCAGCTCCTTATCAATAATAATCTTCCAAGAAGTTCCAATCGCCAGAAAGGCGAATGTGGTTGGCATACGACTATCCTTTTGCCTGTGTTCGAATATCCGAAACGGCATCATTGAACCCTTTTGGAGTAAGTGACGAACCAGAAACGGTCGTTAAACTAAGACTAGAAATCATTTTTCCAACGACGAAACCTCGGTATCCAGCAATAAACTGTGCTTGAAATTTTTTGGAAATAGGATTCACCGCATTTCCTTCGACGGTTGCATCAACAACAAGCCCATTCACAACCGTAAGAGTGACATCAACCGTTTCTGGTCCACCCGGAGAAGTATAATCCCCAATCGCGGAGTACGTTCCGTTGGTGTATTCCGACGTGGTTGGTGCGGTCGTTGAAGCTGTTGTTGTGGTTAAAGAGGTCGATGGAGCAGGAGAGATGGAAGCTACTGTCGAACTGGCGTCTGTCGTCGTGTCATCCTGCTCTGATTCATTATCTGGAGTCACGACGGCCGTGACAGGCTCACCGTCGGACGATTTAATTCCAGTGACAGCGAGGTCAGGTGCCGCTTTCGAATCAGAAGAATCGGACTGCTTTTGAAGATACGCACCAACTCCTCCGGCGACAATAACCGCAAGTAAGACAAGAAATTTAGGAAGCCAGGACGGTTTTTGAGAATTGAGATCCATAAAAAAAGTTAATTCTGGGACATCTTACCAAATGTGTTGGAAAAGAAAAAGACGCCAGCCGTGGCGTCAAGAGTCGTCGGGTTTTCCCCAACCGAGTTTGGTTCCGGTTTGATACGTGCCTCGTCGGAACGCGAGCAGACCTTCACGTTCCCGTTGTTCTTGTTCTAGGGTGATAGGTTCCCCACCAACCACAGGAACCCCTCGAACGATCGTGCCTTTCTCCTTGACGGGTGAACTCGAGAGCGTCCGTTGCAACATCTCTCCAGCTCGCGGAAGATGCCAATGATCAGTGACGAGGTGAATCGTTGCACACGCAAATGAATGTTGAGCAACAAAATCCACGGCTCGTTGCACGTCACTGATCGTACTCATCTGTGGATCGTACAACCCAATGACTGTTTCTACACCTTGTGCTTTAGCAAAGCCGGCAAACTGGTCGACATCTTTTCCACGATTGGCATCTCCACAAATGACCAAGCGCGCGCAAGGCCGAGACTTCGCGATTTCCGTCGCGGCTCGAATCCGATGAAACTGCGGGGCACCGTTTGCGTGCGGTCCACACAATACGACGACGAATTCTGCTTCCATGAGTTACTCCGAAACGTGTTGAAAAATCGAGATTTATTCCCTGAGCCTGTCGAAGAGTTACCTATATGTGCCCTTCGACAAGCTCAGGGAATAACGGTCCATTACGCAAGCGATTTCCAGAGCGCGTCAAAGATCAATTCCTGCATGGCTGAGATCGCGCTGTCTTCGATAATGACGCCAAACAGTCGCTTTTTGCTGTCCATGAAAATGTACGCAGTCTTCCCATGATAGATCGCAATGTATGATGGACCAGAATCGGACTGTGAAAGCCAACGGCGCTCGTCGAGTCCAGCGGTCGTACCGCCTTTTCCGATCGCGATCGCTCGACAACGGACGGCGCGTTTGACACGCTCTTTTGAGAAGGTCGGCCATGCTGCGTCTTTTCTGTCACGAATCGCCGCCGTCGAGTACACACGATATTCTCGAGTCTCAGACCGCTCGGTGATCGTCAGAACATCCTCAAGAATATCTTTCACCCCTGCGTCGCCTTCGTAATAACGAACAGCAGGACGGTGACCAGACTCACCGCGAACAACGTCAAACGATGGAATCAACGCGTCGATTGTTTTACTCGCCTCACGCATCGCAACTTCCCGACGCGTCGCAAGTCCTCGCAACTTATGCGGCTCTTCGGCAGTAAAATACCGATGTGTTTTTGCATCCACGTACGAAACAAGATTCGCATCGAGCAAATGCTTGAGCGCATCGTATGCTGTTCCGCGATTGAGATTCGCTTCCTCAGCAATCCGACGAAGTGGCGCAGAGCCAAGGCGGAGCAACGCTTGGTACACATCAAGATCTTTCTTGGTGAGTCCAAGCAACTCAAGCACCTCAGGAGACAAGATATCGTTCTTTTTCATATATGACTATTTATTCGCTTCAAAATTGTGGATAAATACAAAAATACGCTACTCTCAGCGTATTTGTCAAACGACTTCTTGTCAATTTTTATCCGACAACTGTGCCGATAAATGATTCTCCATCCAGTAATTTTCCGATATTTTGAAGATTCTTGCCGTTTAATAGAACAGCCTGAATTCCAGAATTGTGCGCGAGTCTTGACGCGACAGGATCAAACGGAACGTTCATACCAGGATCCCAGGTGTTCCCCACCATTTTTCGAAAATCCTTCCAGGAAATTTCGCAGATTGGTTTTGCGTCCTTGTGTTTGTTTGGATCTTTATCGCATAGATAATCAATGTTAGACAGATTCAAAACCATTTTTGCTCCTAAGCGTTTTGCAATCCGTGTGGCAACATAATCTGTAGACCATCCTGGTTTCCATCCAGCGGCAACAAGCACCTTCTCCTTGAATCGGGATGGAACGCGTGTCGGGTCTTTATACATGACTGGATGCGCGATGTCTCGAAAAATCGTTCTTATCAAATGACCATTCAACCGTGTCGAATGAATCCCGATCCAATCCAAATCATCG
This sequence comes from Candidatus Uhrbacteria bacterium RIFOXYB12_FULL_58_10, assembly GCA_943359455.1. Taxonomy (GTDB): domain Bacteria; phylum Patescibacteriota; class Patescibacteriia; order UBA9934; family GWF2-40-263; genus YC12-FULL-57-11. The sequence goes on along the minus strand of CALRHL010000008.1, from coordinate 28,773 downwards.
GATGTCACATGCGTCACAGCTTTTGCCGCGCGCTGATACGACCGCGCCGTTCCTCCCCCACCAACCACAATCACAAATTTCCATCCATTATCGATATGCGACGCGAGTGTTTTTTTAAATCCTTTGAGAAACTCTGTATCGATTTCTCCGTTTGGAACAACGAGTGAGCCGCCGACAGAAATAACCAGGGTGGATACGAACCTACGAACATCTACAGACATACAGACTACGATTCTTCGGCGTGTTTAATTAACCAGTTTGTTCCCATGGATACGACCCAGAGAAATAGGGCTGCCAGAAACGCCGCCATAAAACCTGTGATAGTCACGCCTTTCACGATCGTGGACATGAGCCACACCATGAAGGCATTGATAACGAACGTAAACAGTCCAAGCGTAAGAATACTAATCGGCAACGTCAGAATTAATAAAATGGGACGAATAAGCGCATTCACAAGCCCAAGCACTAACGCCGCAATCAGCGCCGTATAAAACGTATCTACTCCGAATCCTGGAACAATGTTCGCAACGAGCAAAAGTGCCACGGCGTTGATGAGCCACCTAAATATCAGTTTCATATTTCGCTTTAATTTCTTTAACTTTATTCTCAAACTCCGACAATTTTTCTTTGCATGTACCAGCTAACTCCAACCCCCGTTCGAATTTTTTGAGGCCTTCATCGAGATCGACCTCTCCTTTCTCGAACCATTCGGTGATCGACTCGAGTTCCTCGAACGCTTTTTGAAAGTTGATTTTAGTTTTTGTTGCCATATATTAGATCAGTTTCTGTTTTCCTTTCCCGTTCGTCCTCACCACCTCTGCATCAAACGTCCCTCGCGACAATTGTACCGCGATTTCGGTGCCGATGGAAAGGGTGCCTGCATCTGTTGCGATTCGTCCGGCAACCGTGACGATCGAATAGCCTCGAGCAAGAATTCGTTTTGGATCCACTTGACGAAGGAGTTTTTCGAGACTACTTGTCCGATCCCGCAAACGGATGTGCCAGGTTCCAAATACGTCTCGCAAACGCTTTGCGGAAACGAGCAAACGCTGACTCTCACGATCAAGCACCGATCGGACAGTACGAGTTGCGCGTTCGACGACAAGTTTCTTGTCTGCCAGACTGTCCGTCAATCGTTGTTCCATCTGTCGTGTCATCATTTCCATTTCATACAAAACGTCCTGTCGCGACGGAACACAGCGCTCCGCTGCATTGCTCGGTGTTGACGCACGAACATCCGCGACAAAATCGCACAGCGACTCGTCACGCTCGTGACCAACACCACAGACGACAGGAATCTTGGACGAGTAAACAGCGCGTGCGACCGCTTCGTCGTTGAACGCGTGCAAATCTTCTAGAGAGCCGCCGCCGCGCGTGAGGACGATCATGTCCGGACGGTCAGACTCTGACATGTCAGAAAACATACCAAGCGCAGACAAAATTTCTGGAACGGATTCCTTTCCTTGAACATGAACGTGCGAAAACAAAATCTCGACTCCTCCCCAACGATTATTTAAAATCCGCAAAAAATCTCCGTAGGCTGCCGCATCCCGCGAAGTGATCAACCCAATCCGCTCAGGAAACCGCGGCAATGCTCGCTTGCGTCCCACATCAAACAGTCCTTCCAACTCGAGTTTCTTTTTCAACATCTCATACGCCCGCTTCAATGCCCCTTCCCCAACAGGCTCAATCGATTGCACATCAATCTGAAATGTACTCCACGGCTTCACACTCGGAAACCCAAACACCCGCACCCGCATCCCATTTTCAAACACCCCTGTCACTTTGAACGTCGTCGCAAAACAAGCCACCTTCGCCTTCGCATCATTCTCATCTTTCAAATCAAAAATAATCCATTTGCCATCCTTGATCGTGAATCCAGACAGCTCACCCTCGACAACAATTTCTTGAGAAGGAACATGCTCTCGAAGAACGGTGTTTATGATTTGAAGGTATTGGGTGACGGAAAGAATGTGAGGTTCGGTCATATTATTCAAGTGCACGAGAAAGCGCGGAGAGTTTCATTTGTGTCCAACGGATCGGATCGTTTTCAGGAAGATCGAATAGCGCTGGATATGATTCTTTTAAAGCCCGCACAGCGGTGTCTGCGTCTGGACCAAATGCATAAATATTTCTGACAAACGTGAACATTTCTGACACACGTTTCTTTGCAAATCTCTGCGCATCTTCACCCAATAATTCTGCATGCTCTGAAATAAAATTTGCGAATGATGCATTATCTTTGGTAATCTCGCTTCTATTTGCGGTCTGACGTAAAAGATTTGCAAGCAAACGAACAAACTGTTCTCGACCATGGAGAGCTTTCACTTCATCGTCACGCAACTGTCGAAGCTTATACTCGTATTCCTCTCGAATCACATCGTTTATTGTGGTCTCAACTAAAATTCTTTCAACAGCAATATCAAGAGGAATGTTTGGGTATAATTCCGCAAGCCTCTGATCAACCGATGCACGAATTGTTCGTATGTGTGGATAACTGTGCTCAAGGTCATTCATTTCTTTGCCAGACGACAGTGCTTGACTCATCAATTCAATATCAGAATCTGAAAGTAGTGCGTTCCCATTGATCGTGATTACGCGCCGAATATTTTCAATCGTTGCTATTTTTTCTGTTTTCAATCTATTCAATTCAGCTTGCATTTCACCAAATTTTTTAACAGCATCAGGATTTTCAACGAGCATTTCTCCACTTTCAATAAGATCACGCAACTTTAATCGATGCTGACCGTGTCCTGCTGACGCAGCCGTACGCGCCGAAAAACGATCAAGTGGATGATTCAGAACTTCCGTTACCTGTTCAACCTTCCCGATTTTCGCAAGTCGGAATCCGAATGCCGGGTCTTCCCCACCCGCTATCTTTGGAACACCGCCTACGATCGCTACCTCGAAAGCACGACTCGCCATATTTCCACCAGAAAACCACACGCGCGACAAGGGCTTGGCAGTACGTCCATATTTTAAACATTCTGTCACCCACCGATAGTGCATGAGTAGTTGCGCAAAAGATGATGACGATGTGATTAACGCTTCCATCTCGGCCGTTTTTTCAAACTCCATTCTTCCGACAATTCCAATGAGCACTGGATCGTTGGCAAAGACACGAATCAGCGACACGACATAATCGGGAGCAAAACGGACGTCTGCATCAGATTGTGCCACGATGCCGTTTGTTCCTTTTTGCTCAAAAAAACGCGCAACCGCTTCTGCGACACCACGATTGCGAGCCCCACCAACGTTTGCGAACGTCTCAGGAAGTGTCTGACCATTGGTCGCCTTATCAATCGCATATACTTTTAGTCCAGAAGATCGAATTTCATCAAGAAAAACCCGTTCATCTTCTGTGCTCTCTGAAGAAATTGTACTGTTTGTCAATGACCGAATCAACAAAAGCGTCTGCTCATTTTGATACGTCGCCATGAGATACAAATCACGCTTGCGTTCCCAATCCTTTTGCGTTTCATCCGCTTGTCGGACAGGTTCAGATGGAGGATTATTTACAACAACAATAACCTCGAACTGTTCAGGTTTCACTCCTTCCTGCCGTGCGAGCGACAAAAGTGGACGAAAAATTCCCTCTCGCTCCGCATACGCAGGAATGACAACGGACACTTCACATTGAGAATGCATTCGTGTTTCAATCCGTGTCTCTCCGTGCAATGTCTCGGCAAGATATTCAATAATTTTTGTCTTTCGCCCCATCTCGCGCGGATCGACTTCGTTCTCAAGCATACAATCTTTTCACCTAACGCAACCGACGACGATAATCAGCTGCAGATTTTTTCATGAATACATCGATCACTTCAATAGTCTTGTGAGGATGAAACAATAAATATAAAATCCTCCATCTTCCAATCCTCAAACGAAATCCAGGTTGTGATATTCCTTCAAGGCGTTTGATATTTGGGTGACGGAAAGGGTTTTTAGATAATTGATCAATCTCTGAGAAAATCTGTATTTGAGTATCACGATCCAACTTTTTCAAGATTCGCTGGACATGTGATTGGTAGATGACTTGATACACAAAACTCACTTATAATCCGAGTGATTTCTTAAGATCTGCATGAGAAATCATTTTTTGTTTTCGATTCTTGTATGCTTTTTTGAACCGTACTACATCCTCATTCATGTCATCAAAATACTCACGGAGAGCTCGTTGAATCAGATGATCATATGGCACTTCCGTACGTTGAACAAAACGAGTGAGCTCGTTTGAAAGTTTTGATGGGAGTGAAACAGTAAGAGTATTCATACGATGATTGAAACCACTCAATAAACCAACAATATCATAGAAACCGTACGCGAACAAATCGACTCAACCAACAAAGAAAAACGGTTGATAATACTGCACCATAAGCCACAATCCGAGCCCGAGAAGGTAGTGTGAGACGAGCATTTCGAGCCAGACGCGTTGGCCTTCGCGGCGACCGAAGAGACCCATGCGCAGAGCGGGAAAAATGACGGTTCCTGTCACGATGAACGCGCAAAACGAATAGATGAGAAGGGACGAGATCGAATAGGGTGCGTTTGTGAACACAAGCCAGCCTTGTTTGACGAAAAGAATATAGATGAGGCCGAATAGACAACCGATCACGATGTGGAGCAAAAGCGCGACAAGAAACGTTTCATGCTTATCAAGTTTGCGACCAAAAATTGTTTTCACATCAACGAGAAGTGGAGCGTTAGAAACTTTCCATCGCTCCATCAACTCAAGTAAAATCGCCGGAATCGAAAAAACCGTTGCCGTGAGCCCTCCAATTGCCGTGCCGAGAATGTAGTCCATACTAGGTAGAATTAGGATACACCACAATCACTTTCTTCGCGCCACTCTCCACATCTCCTCCATTCCAATCATGCATCGCATTCATGATGACATCGATGTCGTAAACGTATTCCTCGCCGCGACGAGTGCCGGGGTCGTTGGTGATGAATTGCGTTTCGGTGTAGCCGCGCAGGACGAACATGTGATAGATCGGACCGAGACCGGAAAAGTTTGGATTGCCGAGTTGACGACCGGCAGCCGGGACAATGATCGGGTGGCCGGTGGCGATGAGAGTTTTCAGATCGTCAGCAGATGGATCGGTTAGAACGTCGACGCGTGTGTAACCATACAGGGCTTTAATAAGTTCTGCGGTTTCATCCGCAGTCGTATCTTTATAAAACCCAAACTGCGCCATCTCCTGCGCGATAATTTTTTGAAGCTCTGCCTCCGCTGTGTCTGGCGCGATCACTCCCATTGTTCCTTGATAAAACTCGTGCACCATGTAAAGCGATGCTTCCTCGCACGTTTCCTCGTGCACTTCATCCCAATTTGCATGCGGAGCTTGGGAAGTGAACGGGACTGCGAGATTGAACTCCGCAGACGGCACTTCGACCTCTTCGACAACCTCAGGGTCTGCGACGGATTCGCAAAGCTCACCGCAGGCAAGCTCAGTGGGTAATACCTCAACCCCCTCACTCACCTTAATCACCTCAACAACCTCCCTGTACCCCACCTCCTCCGGCAATTCCGGCGCGGACAGTTCTGACAATACATCTTGAATCTGAATGCGTTGCGTGTACAGTCCAACGCAAGCAGCAAGAATGATCAAGATGAGTGCTCGGATGAACCAAACAGCGTTTTTCATAGTGAAGGGTAGGTACGCAACTCCTTGATCGGTTCTGTTGAATCAGGAACGATCCTCCAGCACTGACCTGATTCTACAATCGGCACAAACGTCTTACCATCTGGTGAACGCTCATCAAACTGGCAATAATAATTTTCCGGACATTGATCATCTGCTTCGCAATGACAATATGGCGCTTTAGATTCTCGACAATACGATCCGTCACCAGAGGTAAAACACGGTACCCCAAATCCGCACGCGTCGTGCACATTTGGTTCGGAAAAACATTCTGTGTATCGACGGTATTTCACCTCTCCACCACTTTCCAGACACTGATCCATCGAAGGATCGTCCACACAGGTCGTACAGTTTGGTAACCCCTCTGTTGCAACCTGTTCTGGAATACCAACTGGTCTTTGCATCGCGATCACGGCCGTGAAAATCACGGCACACAGTGTACTCATAAACGCGATCAGGACAGATCGTTCGGACATCATAGGGTGTGCTTTACCAACCACTCCTTCACAAGACGCGTCGCTTTCACATCATCTTCGTTATACGCTAAAATTTTCTCGATCAATTTCTTGTCTTTATTTTTTAGCCACTCCTCAACCCACAACACCGAATTCGCCCCGGTCGCATCTGCTGTTCGCCACTCGAACCCGATGTAGCTTGCGATGTCTTTGAGCGAATAAAATGTCAGTGGAAAAATAACACTCGCGCGAATCACCTCGATCACATCAATCATGTTGCGTTTGAGCGCTTCCTTCGCAATCTCGGAACACCCGTATTTCGCAATGAACCGATTGACAACTTCTGTTTCAAACCATCCATAATGATAAATCGGTGCATCCAGATGACTTTCAATAAACCCGACAAACTCGGCCCACATCAGACCTTCCTTGGTTGGATCTTCTGCCAGAAATGGGTGATACGTTTCTTTTCCGTTTTGTACGACGATCGCTCCAAACAAATAATCGAAGTCACGAAGCGGATCGGATTCGATATCGAAATAAATCTCGATGTTGGCGGCAGGAAAATTCACCGCGCGTCTCACGATATGATGGTGGTCTCGAATCGCAATCGCTTGATCACGCAACATTTCAACGCGTCCTTGATGGAGTCCTGGACAGATGCGCAAAAGATCGTGAACAGACTTCGACGCGAGCACATCGATCGTCGTAATCCCAGACGCTTCCAGTCGCAACACTTCTTCATTCCACACACGATTTAGCACCGACAGTTCATTGCAGGCATGCGAATCTTGCTTGCATTCCGAAAACCACGGCGACTGCTTACAGGCGCTCGTCACAAAATGCACCGGACGTTTTCCTGCAACGATCGATTCGATTTCGTCGAGCGTCAATTTGTATTGCGCTTCAAATTGTTCAATGAGATACGGAAGTGTTTTCGAATCTGGCGAAATCACATAGCCTTGCGTCGGCTTCGTTCCCTGAATTCTTGCGAGAAGCTCGGCATAAAAACATCCTTGAAACTTAAAATCATCCCGCACCTCCCTCGCGCGTTTAATATCCGCCGCCACATAATAGTAGTCACCAAATGTTGACCGTCCCTCCACGCGCTCCAAAATATCCGGATGTCCAACCCAATGTTTGTCGAGAAGCACTCCACGATAAATCGTCTGTCGTCCTTCGCGCATGAATGAAAGCGTTTGCTGAAAGGCCTGCTCAGGATCCTCAGCTGTCACTTCTGCAACGTCCGGCCGATCCGTAAGCAACGTCCGTTCATGCTCATCAATCAATCCCTCTTCAAGCAATGTAAGCAAAAGCGGATCATGCGGTCTCGCTTCTCCCCCACACGCATCAAAATAAACCCAATTCGGGCATTTGATGAATTGATAAAACGTTTTCTCAGTGATCTGTCGCATGAAAATAGTATAGCAGAAGCTCATACTATTGACGATACCTAAAAAAGATGCTAGAACAACGTTAGAGGATCAATGAATTCTGAACCTTACCCAACGCTCATTTTTGTTCGTCATGCTCAGTCGGAAGGAAATGTTCTCACGGTTGCAGAACGTGCCGAGATGCAAATCGGAACGACCGCGTACCGTCTCACAAGTCTAGGTCGACGCCAAGCCACATGTACACACGATTGGCTTCAAAAGAACTTTCCGAACCCAGACCGCGTGATCCGTTCGTACTACCAACGAACGGCTGAGACTGCAAAACTATGCTATCCCGAAGAGGAAGTTCGTGAGGATGCCCGCCTCGCAGAAGCAAATCGTGGTGTGTATACCATCCTTGGTCCAAACGGTGTCAAAGAAAAGATGCCGTGGGAAACAGTACGTCGTGAACGAGATGGCTTGTACCACTACTGCCCGCCAGGTGGAGAAAACTGGCCAATGATCGAATCGCGTATCCGCGACTTCCGACGAAGCATTCGCTCCCGTTACCCAGGGAAAACGGTCGTGGTATTCGGCCATGGATTCTGGATTCTTCTTTGGCAAAAGCTGACTCACCACTGGACCATTGAGGAAACCGAGCGACGCTACCTCGCAGATGAAATCGTCGAGAACGCCTCTGTGCTCATCTACAGAAACGAGTGGAACTCCGTCATCAACCGCCACATCCTTCAACACGACCCATCGACCGACTACATCGTGCCATGGAAAAACATTCTTCCTCACGTTTCAACGTGAGTTTTTTTATTGCGAATCAAACCATCGTTCACCCCCTATCATGTTTATAAATAACACCTTCTCTCCCAATCCAACCAATTTTCATCAACCTTGATGAAATTTGGTTGTAAGTTTTTTGTGTGTATTTATGATTTAACCGAAACATGTACGTTCGGTAATTTTGTTTTTGCTGTGCCTACCATTACATGGATCAAATCATGTGCTCCCATTAATCGTACAAGACTCGCCAAGTCCTCACCCACATCTTTATGAGTCACCCACAGACTCTGATGCGCCATCACAAACTCGACTCGTTTCAACAATGCCATAAGAATGTACCGGACCGATACCATCTTTTTTGGTATATCAAAACTGACATAACACAAACATCCTTTTGGAAGTCGTTTTTTCGTTTCCACAATCCGTTGTTTTAAAACTTCTTCCACTCCTTTTTGTGAAAGCGAAAACATCAACTGCTCGCCTTGTTTTGAAAGCTTGAGCAACTTCTTTGCCTGAAGCCGTGCCAACGCACGCCTGGTTTCTTTGCGCTCTTTTACGATTCCATGTTTCCTTGCGTACGCTTGGTAATCAGCCGCCGCAAGAGCATTTGGAAGAGAGAGTCCGTACAAACGCCCTGGCGTCGGGCGATCAAGGTCTTTGATGATCTCTGTAAACACTTTTCGTGTCCAGGGAAGCTTGTTATATTTCCATCTCATAAATACATTTTACTGATCATACTTACACCCAAATTTCATCAAGCTTAATAAAAATTGGGTGAGATCTTCTTAATGGACCTCCCGCAAAAAAACAAAATAGTTTTTTTGTTTTGGGTACAACTGAGTGAGAAGTGTTTGAAATTCTTCCTCTGTGTGTAGCTTTCGTAGGCGTTGTAAATCGTCTGTGTGAATGTCTAAAACAAGATCAACTTCGACTTTTTTTGAAAAATCTCCTGCTTGTGCACATTCTTCGTATCGTCGACGAATATCCTCTTCGGTTTGATATTGGACTTCGAGAAACCTTGCGTCTGTTTGAAATTGCGTTTTCGTCAATCCTTCCTTTCCTGCATATTGCCAACCTTGCGCTTCCCTTTCCTTGATCAAAGACTCAGACGGTGATTCTGTTCGTTTGAATATATCCATATACTTGAGAGACCTCTGCAAAAGTCATGCACGGCTTCAAATCGGCCATATTCGCACGACACGCATTCACGATTCCTCAATGATATCTGCATATCACCTCGAAATCGTTCATGCGTGTCGTGCGAATCTGTCTCGATTTGACCTCGCACATGACTTTTGCAGAGGTCCCTTGAATTATTGCACAGATGTATTTTCTGACAAGTAATCTGCTGGTTCATACACATTCCTCGCATTCCACAATATCCAGCCAGAAGCCCCAGCATCGCGAACAGCACGGATCTGGGCTTCGACCATGTCAGCACTATACGTCGCGCCGATGTCGAAATCTTGGAGCCAAGGGCGCCACTTTGGGGTGATGTCAGATTCGGGGAGGCCGAAGTTGGATTCGATGATATCCGTGCCACGGGTGAGAGAATGCGATACGACTTCGTATGGATACAGTGCAGGGTTCGCGTATCCTTGAAAGTTTTTTGCGTAATGTGATGGGTACACCATGGGAGAAATAAAATCGGCGTATGGATAGACATCGACAAGACGCTGGCCGATACCGAAATCTTCGCTTATTTCAAATGTCATGCCGAACAGATCGAACGAGACAGGAATTCCGTCTGCGTGCATCGCGGATCCGACGGTTTGAAAAAATCGCGCCATGACATCGGTTTTTTTCTCCGTCGACTGATACAACGGATACACGATCGCGCTCAACGCACCGTCCGACGCAAATCGAACGTAATCAAACTGCACTTCGTCGAATCCAAGCGCATACGCCTCACGTCCAAGACGGATTGCCTCGTCCCACACGACCGTCGCGGACGGATCAAGCCAGGCCGCCCCAGTCTTGTCCCTCCACAACGATCCAGATCCAGTATGAAGAGCAACGGACGGATTCGCCTCCGCAAACGCGCTATCTCGCATCACCGCGATCCGCGCAATCCGATAGATTACCGTCTCTCGGAGATGACTCAAAAGCTCAACGGACGGCAACACAACCTCCCCATTATCCATTTTCAAATCAATCACAACCGCATTCAACTCCATCTCCCTCATATACTCAATCAACTCCTCCGCCCTCCCCGTCCGCGCCGTCGAAGCCGTCCAGTAAATCCCACGCACCTCCTCCGGCAACGGAACATGCAGTGGGGTTGCCACGTCGTCTTCAATTCCTCGCAACGACATGTCCGACTCGAGCGTATTCGTAGCAATTTGTATGATAGGTAGCCGATTCGTTATTCGCAGGATAATTTGTAGCCCCACCGTCCCCAAAACCAAAAACACGAGCAGTGCCAAAAGCCACCACCCGTGTTTAGAAACCATACTACTTACTCTCATCCTCAACCGTCACCTCAACCATTTTATCTCCAACTTTTATCTTATCCACCACATCCATCCCTTCTGTCACACGACCAAAGACGGTGTAGAGCTTCGGTAACGGTGTGTCTTTCAACATGATGAAATACTGAGAACCGTTTGTATTTTTTCCAGAGTTCGCCATGGCAACAATTCCACGTTCATAGGTGTAGTCGTCAGTCAATTCATCCTCAAACTTATAGCCCGGTCCACCTGTTCCATTTCCTTTTGGATCACCACCTTGAATCACGAACCCTTCCTCACGTCGGTGATACACAAGTCCATCGTAATATCCAAGTTCGGTGAGATACACAAAATTTGAAACGGTCTTTGGTGCTGTATCGGCAAACAGCTCAAACACAATATCACCTTTTTCCGTTTTTACACGAATTTGCTTTCCTTCAATTTTTTCCGCATCCAGCACTCCCGGAAATGCGTATTTCGGTTCTTCAATCATAGTTTTGCTATCAATCACCATTGCTTCTGGAACAGCTGTTTCAGAAGTCGTACATCCTCCACCGAGTAATAGGAGAGAAAAAAGACACAACGCCACGCGATACGGAAATTTCTTCATAGTTCGACTTCGCTCACTACGAGTAGCATTTTATCGGGAAGCAACCGAGTGTGTGCTTCCGGATTGATTAAAAACTTCAAGTTGATACGACTGAGAATTCATCGTTACGGCTGAAGCCATCAACATGGCTGCAAGAGTAAAAATGACAGCGACGAGAATCGTCAGAACAGAATTTACCCCAAGTGGCACATGATGGCAATTTTTACATCCTGCAAGATAGACGACGTGTGTGTCTGCAACCGCTTGTGTCACCAGAGCCTTTTTTTTAACAACAACTTTTTTGGTGGGCATATGTATAAAGAACAGTAATTAGGGAAATTGACGTGAGAAATTTACATAGGAAATTTTACCATGGTTTCTCAAATTCGTCGACATGATTTTTGCAATCTTTTCCTTTACAACGATGTTTTTCGAGATGCTGATCATGATTTTTTTCTTGAACATCAATCCAAATGGCAAAAATTGCGCCTGCAAGAACAAGGACCATGAGAAGAGCAACAAGACTTACAGACAGCATATCTTCTATACTACCGTTTCCTCCCACGGAAAGCCAGTACGACCGAAGTGACCGTAAACAGCCGTCTGTTGATAGATTGGTTTGAGTAACTGAAACCGTTCAACAATCGCATCTGTACGAAAATCAAATTCTTGTTTAATGAGATTGGTAAAATCCATTTTGCTCCCTCGAGATTTTTCGAGCACTCCTGAAACTTCAAGATGAACTGGTTCTGCACGACCGGGTGAGTAAACGACGTTCACAAGTGCAGATGATGCGAGTCCACGACTCACAATCGATCGAGCGACAAAACGCGCCATGTACGCTCCTGCGCGATCGACGCGACTTGGATCTTTTCCTGAAAGCGAGGAATCACCATGGGGAATCAACCCACCATACGTATCACACGCCATTTTTTGTCCGCTCATTCCAGCCCCAGATGCAAACCCAGCTTTTGTAAATGCTCCAAGTGGATTAATAAATACTTGGATTCCTGATTCTCCAGTAATTGGTGTCACAACACGGTCAAGAATTGCGGTCTGAATATCTGACGGATTCACGGTGGCAAGATGGGCAGCCTGTACCGTCACGCATAACACGCGATCACGTTCCATAATAACTTGCACCTTCCCGTCTGGAAGCAACCACTGCAACGCGGGATCTGACTTCCGAACATCATCAAGTCGTCGCACCAGATTATTTGCATACACCTGTGCTCGCGGCAACATCTCTCGTGTTTCCCCTGTTGCATATCCATTCACAACCACGGCATCCATCGCAGTTCGCAAACCTTTTTTTGTTTCTCCTGACATCGTTTGAATATTTGCGAACACCTCTATTTCATCTTGATACCCAACCGATGCGTATATCTGTTTCACAAGAAGCGCGACGTCAAAATCTGCATACGACCGTACTTCTCCTCCAATCATAACCATCCCATTTGATCCGAGCACCTTAATATTGACGCTTGCGGATTCATCTCGACGCAAATATTCATCAACAAGGCCATCAGCGATTTGATCACAGACTTTATCCGGATGACCAGCGGTGACAGATTCAGAAGCTTTTCTCATACGCCCGGCATTTTACTCCATCAGAAAAAAAGTTATCCACAGTCACTCTTGCGTTCGGTTTTTGTTCGGTGTAATATACGAACATAAAGCGAACAGGGACCTCTGCAAAAGTACAGTACGAGGACAAATCGATTCAGATTCGTATCGGACGCATGAACGATTTTGAAGGCGATATAGAGATATCGTCGAAAAAGCGTGAATGTGTCCGGTGCGAAGATGGACGATTTGGAGCCGTACTGGACTTTTGCAGAGGTCCCAACAACAATATGAGTCTTACAAAAAAACAGGCGGAGATTCTCACTTTTATCCGAAATCATATCCAGGATGTCGGATACGCTCCCAGTTACCGGGAAATTGCCGAGCACTTCGGCCTTTCTTCACCCGCAACCGTCCACCAACACGTCCAGTCATTAGCTGAAAAAGGAATGATATCGCTTGGGGAAGATGGGACCGCGCGCTCTATCGGGCTTATCGATCAGCAACCGCTCGACACATTCGCCATCATGCTTCCACTTGCTGGTCTCATTACCGCAGGTGTTCCAATCGAAGCAATCGAAGAGCGAGAAACGATGGCTGTCCCAGCACAATTTGTCGTCGACGGCGCAAATTCCTATGTCCTGCGGGTCAAAGGGCAATCCATGATCGAAGACGGCATTCTCGATGGAGACTACGTCGTTGTTGAGCGCAACCCATCTCCGCGTGATGGTGAAGTCGTTGTTGCACTTCTCGATAACGCTTACGCAACACTCAAACGATTCTACCGCGAGCACAACCGCATTCGTCTTCAACCAGCAAACTCCACCATGTCTCCTATCTATGTAAAAGACTGCATCATCCAAGGAGTCGTCCGAGCTGTTATCCGAAAATTTCAACCCGTTTAATTCAATCTGGCAATCTGAATTCTGTCGATGAACGCGGAGGGATCACGCGCCTCATCGTCAGGTTTCAGATTGTCAAAAATCAAATTCTATGTCCTCATCCACTCTTCATCTTCACTCCTTTACGACCGCCTTCCTTCCAAAACGTCGATCTCGACATGTCTCTTCTGTACTACGGTCTTTGCGTTTACGTGTTTCTCGCAGACAGATGAAACGATTCTTCCGTGACATTGTGGGACGATTGACCCGAGTGAATTAATCCTCTATTATTATTTAGGCATTTTCGCCACAGAGGGTTCTTTCACATGCGTGGTTCATCAATGTTTCCTGGTCTTGTTCATGGCGAGGCATGTTTCGTGACGATCCATGGACTTCCGCCAGGCTCTGACTACACCGGTCCTGCTGTCCCATCCGAGCTGTTCGATCGGCCATGGAGCGGATCAGTTGATCGTCGAGGTACTCGACGTCAGGATGGTAGATACGAAGTAACTGTTCGTTTGTCGGACTATGCATTCGAATCGCGTCCGCATTTCCGGCCGTTTTACGGAAAGGAGCCTCCCGCTCCATTTCCCTATGACGTCTCGCCAGTGCACTTCCTGAATGGTTGGACACATGAAGGCAATATTCATGTTGGGGATCCATGCTTCATCTGGATTCGCCCGCACGGTGGCATCCCATGGGTCGAGGAACCGAATCCATCGCTTCCTTCCGCCTTTCCTGGATACCCACGCACGAGTCTCGTTGGTTTTTGGGAAGCTCGTCTCATGACCGTTCTCAAATCTCGCGAACCAACGCGTGTGCGAAAAGTCCGTGCTATTTTTACGGATATTCGTCTTCAAAATCATCGCGATTCTCGCATGCGCGATCTGTTTGGACACGAACCGTGGATCGATTACCTTGTCACGAGCTCAGACAACGACTGGCTCGAGGCTGGTGCGGCAATGCTTCGAACCGCGACAGATCCTTCATGGACAAGGGATGCGATCAATCAGATGTGGAAAGTCCCAGATCGGTTACGAGCTGCTAGCCGCTCACTGTGGACTCCTGACGACTTTCACGACACTCCCTGAGCGTCGTGTTTTTTTGACTTTTTTCAGCAGTTCAGGCATCCTGTGCGAATCGTGCATTCCGCTCGATATCTGGAGAACCAATCCGTGCCAACCGTTGACCCTTTCAAGCTCAAGCTCAGCCGTGTTCAACTTATGCTCCTCGAGCATCTCCAGCAAGCAGCGATGCTTCCCGGTGTGCGTGCCCTTGTGCCGCTACCGATTCAGCATCTGAACGGTATTCCTGTCAGTCTTTCAATGGTCCTTGCGCGAGAACTCGTCTCGGACCGAAATCCAACAGGTGTCCTTCGTGAATTGCGTCACGCCCGTGTTCTGTCTTCGATCACTCATGACGTGCCAGTTGACCAGGTGAATATGCCACGGCGAGAACGAATTTCGGTCTTTGGACCAAAACCATCTCGCCTTCTTCCTGAAATCTGGCTTGAACGACTTCTCGTCTGCCTCCACCGTGGGATGTCCCCAAACGAGATCACATCCGCGCATCTTCAATTTCCTTCTGGGAGTCTGGAACTCTGCCAAGCAATCAGCTCGGCAAATTCCGGAGTTCCACAAATCTCGCCAATTCGCCGTCACTCAACTTTCCTGGCGCTGGCTCGAGAACGCTAAGACCTGAATAAGGTCTTTTTTTTATACTGAGACCTCTACTGTCTGAGCGAGTAAAGCAGTCTCAACTGCATCCTGAGGTGCTTCCACAATTTAAACATTTGTAGCACGCTGCATTGCGCACCATCATCGAACCACAGGTATCACATGCAGGAGCATCGGCGTGATTATCGAAGGTGCCTGTAAGGCTCGTTGGTAGTTTGTCGTTGGTAGTTTGGGACGAAGTTGCAAACAAATCTGGTTGAACCACCACATCTTGTGGCTCCGTTGACACGTGTGGTGATTTTAATTCATCGTTAATCTCCTCCATCGCATTAATTCCAACGGCGCGTTGAGCTTCAAGGGATAGAAACTTCATGGCCATCCAGCGGAAAATATAGTCGACAATTGATTTTGCAATACGAATGTTTGGATTGGATGTATATCCAGATGGCTCAAAACGCATGTGAACAAATTTGTTCACAAGCACCTGAAGTGGCACCCCGTACTGAAGCCCAACAGAAATCGCCGCAGAAAACGAATCGAGCAATCCAGACAGTACCGACCCTTCCTTCGACATCGTGATAAAAATCTCACCCGGTGTCCCGTCATCGTACATCCCGACCGTAATATACCCCTCATGATTTCCAACAGAAAACTTATGCGTTATCGCCTTTCGTTCATCCGACAATCGTCGTCGCCTCGGCTTGTACTCATCCACGGTAATCCCCTTAACAACCTTAACCTCCTCAACAACCTTCTCAGCAGTATTCTGCGCCTTCGCATCCTTTTCCTTCGACGTCGTCAACGCCTGCTGACGCTTTGACCCATCACGATAAATCGCAATCGCTTTCAACCCCAATTTCCACGCTTCGACATATGCTTTTTCAATATCTTCAATCGTTGCGTCATGCGGCATGTTTACGGTTTTTGAAATCGCCCCAGAGATAAATGGTTGCACCGCCGCCATCATGCGAACATGTCCCATGTACTGAATCGTACGCGTTCCATTTGCGGCTTTAAACGCGCAATCAAATACAGCAAGATGTTCTTCCTTCAAATGTGGCGCGCCTTCAATCGTGTCGTTCTTGTCGATATATTCCAAAATCTCGCGAATTTGCGCTTCGCCATATTGCAATCGATGAAGCGCCTCTGGAACGGTTTGATTCACAATTTTCATCATTCCTCCACCAACCAACCACTTGTATTTCACAAGCGCGATATCTGGTTCAATGCCAGTGGTGTCACAATCCATAAGAAACCCGATTGTTCCCGTTGGAGCGATCACAGAAATTTGTGCATTTCGGAAACCAAATCGTGTTCCATTCGCGACCGCGTTGTCCCATGCTTTACGTGCCTCAAACAACAAATCAGTTGGAACGCCATCAACGGAAATTTGATATGACGCATCACGATGCATACGCATAACATCGAGACAAGGTTCTTCGTTTTTCTTGTAGCCCACAAATGCCCCAACTTTTTCTGCAATTTTTGATGATTGATAATAACAATGTCCGCTTTGCAAAGAAGAAATAACCGCGGCCAAATTACGACCTTTGTCTGAATCGTATGGAAGACCAAAACTCATGAGTAACGCTCCGAGGTTCGCGTATCCAATTCCGAGTGGACGGTAGTCGTAAGAATTTTGTTCAATGGCTGGTGTTGGATAGGAAGAATTTCCCACAGCAATTTCCATCGCCGTAATAATAACCTCATTCGCCTTTTTAAACGACTCGATATCAAATACGTACTCGTCATTCTCCTTCCGACGAAATTTCATCAAGTTCAACGACGCAAGATTACACGCAGTGTCATCCAAAAACATGTACTCCGAGCATGGATTACTTGCATTAATACGATCAGTATTTTTTGATGTGTGCCATTTGTTGACCGTCGTATCGTACTGCATGCCAGGATCCCCACACTGCCATGTTGCGTCCGCAATGGCATGAAGAACTTCACGGGCTTTGTAAGAAATAGATGGCTTTCCTGTGATAACCTCATTTGTCACCCATTCGCTATCGTTTTCAACGGCGTGCATGAAGTCATCACTGACACGAACGGAGTTGTTCGCGTTTTGAAAATAAATGGAGGAATACGCTGGGCCATCCATCGAGCCATCGTAACCAGCATCCATGAGCGCCCATGCCTTTTTTTCTTCTTCCATTTTACAAGTGATGAATTCCATGATGTCTGGGTGGTCGACGTTCAAAATAACCATTTTTGCTGCACGACGTGTTTTTCCACCAGATTTGATAACGCCAGCAAACGCATCGAGACCTTTCATGAAAGAAACCGGACCAGAAGCACGGCCGTTCGATCCGCCTAGATATTCCTGTCGCGAGCGGAGTTTTGACAGATTTGATCCAGCCCCAGACCCACCTTTAAAAAGCATTCCTTCGGTCACGGCAAGATTCAAAATAGAACGCATGTCGTCCTGAACAGAATTGATAAAACAGGCGGAGCACTGTGGATGTGGCGAGACACCAACGTTAAACCAGACCGGCGAATTGAACGCAGCCATTTGATTCACCAAAATGTGTGTGAGCTCTGCTTCAAACGTGTCTGCATCCTCGGCTGTTTGAAAATACCCATCGTTACGACCCCAGTTTGCCATCGTGACCGCAACACGATCGACCAGTTGCTTCACAGATGTTTCACGATCAGACTTCCCAACCTGCCCACGGAAATATTTAGAGACAACGATATTTGTTGCAGATTGTGACCATGTTTTTGGAACTTCGACGTCAAGTTGCTCAAAAACAACCTTTCCTTTTTCATTTGTGATACGTGCATCACGCTTGTCCCATTCCAAAATCGAATACGGATGAACACCAAGTCGTGTAAAAAATCGGCTAACCGTAATTCCATTACCATACGTCGGATGTCGATCGGCTCGTGCTTCGGATGTACGGAAACCCATATAGCGTTTTGCTACGTGGGCTAAGTTGAGATCAATGAATGTTAAATTGATGATTTCTCGGACATCAGCAAAATCTGGAGTCTTTACCCCATCAAAAATTTTTGTCAGACGGGTGATAACATTTCCCGTAACCTTTTCCGCCACTTTGATATCCTTCATCCCAGCCCCTTGCATCGCCGCTAAAACTGAACGATGCAGTTTTGCGCCATCGAACGGTTGATCGGAACCATCTCGTTTATGAATCGCTTTCACGGAAGTGACAAACTCCCAGACAGCATCGGAGATGCCCTGAGTTAAAGGCTCTGTTCCAACCTGTGGAGCAAAACCTTGGCGAGTCGAAACTTGTACAAATGGTTCGGACATAGGAGAGAAGGTAAAATGTAAAAGGTTAAAGGTAAAAGGAGAGGAATTCCAAACTTTTTACATTTGACTTTTTACTTTTTACGTAAACCGCAGGGAGATTTTAGATTAAAAAACAATCCGCTCGGGATCGTTCGTATCCTCAGCTCCCCCACACCAGACCACAACATATTGTGGTCTGAATGTATTGTATGCCACTACATATTGTGTTGCAAGAGGGGTGGTTATCCACACCCTTAAAACGGCATCGTGAGGTTTATCGCTGTTTTTTGCGCTATTTTTGGTTTAAAATCCACGGGGATCGCTTTGCGGCCTCCGAGTCGATCTACATAAGCGAGAGCGTTGTATTTCACGCCATACTCGTACACACCTTTTGTGATCCGTACATCATCCAAACAATACTTTTTGATCTTCTCAATTTCGCCCTGTTTCCACCATTCCACTGCTTGCAATCCATGACCAGATTTTCCCACACCGAGACAGGACTCTGCCACATGATCTAATTTCAAACGAAACCCAATAGAGTTTTTTATTTCTTCAAGAATGTCTAGTTGCGGAAGGTTCAGCAGATCTCCAGGATAATAATTATTCATGATGGGGAGATCAAAACTTTTCGTGTTAAACCCGATAATCCGTCCGCCATGCTCCAATCGAGGCCAAAGCTTATTAAACTCATGCTCTTCATACGCAACATACTCATCTGTCGCATAAAAATAAACCCCGATCACAGAAATTCGCATTTGTGCATAATCTGCCCCAGCCGCAGATTGCGTTTCAATATCAAGTACGATTTCGTTTGTCATATCGAATCAGGGAATTTGATAAAGAAAGATCGTTTCACTCCCAATCTTTTCAGAACGAATAAGTGGGAGAGTTTTGAATGCAAACGTTCGAGAAACAACACGGGTTCCTGAAGGATAGTGGCTTTTTAAAATTGGTTCAAGAGATGCGTTGAGTTCGGGAAACAGGTAGCAATAGATCAGGTCTGCATCAGGCATTTTGGTGCGAAACATATCGCCACGGATAAACCGGATGCGTTCCGTCAAACCAAGGAAACGAACACGCAGGCGAGCAAACCAGACAAGAGCAAATTGAGTTTCGAGACCGACTCCAACCGCACCAAAGTCTCGTGCGGCATCAATCACAACCGAGCCATCACCGCTCCCAAAGTCCACCACTCGCTCGTCAGCTTTCAGGTCAGCAAACTGTAAAATTTTTTTTGTTTTCCATCTTGGTGTTCGCACCCATGGGACGGAAGTAAGCGCCACAATGTGCCAGTGAATCATAAACAAAACCATGGCAAGCACCAACAACTGCACGATAAGGATTATGAAATTTGCCACCATATTTCTTGTGTTCGAACCGAGCTTGTTTCCGTCCCAAAATATTCCTCACATTTTTTTCGTGCAATATCGCGATCGAATGGTTTACAAGAGAAAATATCAATCATCACTTCGTTGTAACGAGAAAATGTATGCACAGAAACGTGTGAGTAATCAATAATCGCAAAGCTGGATAGTCCTGGATTTTCTGGAATTCCTTCCGCGATTTCTGGTCCAACCAAGATATGCATTCCGATCGCCGCGACCATTTCGCGTAAAAAATTCTTTAATCCATCAACGTCACGAACCGCTTCTGGGCGACAACCATCCAGATCAAAAATAATGTGATAGCGTGGTGTTTGCATACATTTTATTCAAGTTTAACCTGTGCTGCTGCTACAAGCAAACCTTCAGAATACGTAGGATAGGCATGAATCAGCGAGGAAATTTTATCGACCGTTGCTCCTAGGTGAATGGCGAGTGCCGCTTCATGAATCATTTCACCTGCGTGTGGAGAAAGAATTGAACAACCGATTATTTTTCTTGTTTTTGGGTCAGCAACAATTTTTATCAATCCTGGTCCAGCATGATCCGTCATCGATCGTCCAAGAACAGAAAGAACGGAACGTCCAACAAGGACTTTTTTGAATCGACGTTTTGCTTCATCTGCCGTCAGACCAACAGAGGCAACTTCTGGATCGACAAACGTGACACGTGGAACAACCTGTTCATGACTCATGAAAAATCCTTTACGTTTTCCTTTTGCTGTTAACGCAGCGTTATGACCTGCAACGACTCCTTCGTGATGCGCGGTGTGCGTGAACAACATGCCACCATCAACGTCTCCAGCCACAAACACATTTCTCGCACTTGTTCTTTGCTCACGATTGGAAATAATATTTCCTCGTTCATCCACATGAATGCCTGCAGTCGTCAACGAAAGATGTTCGGCATTTGCACGTTTCCCTGCGGCAACAACGACAACATCGACGGCGTGCGTTGTGGTTTCCCTATCCGTTTGTACGTTCAAGCCATACACACCACTTTGTGCATGAATCGCTTGCAAAATTCTAGCATCCGTTACCACTTCAACTCCCAATCGTTCAAGAGACTCTTTCACCATCAACGAAATTTCTTCATCTTCACGAGGCAATAACCGTGATGCTCCTTGCAAGAGTAAAACACGCGTTCCAAATGAAGCAAAGATCGTCGCAACTTCGCATCCGACTGGCCCACCGCCGATAATCGCCATTGCTTTTGGTTGCCGTACGCGCACGAGAACTTCACGACTTGAAAGAAACGGGATTTCAGAAAGACCAGGAATAGCAGGAACATACTCAACCGTTCCTGTTGCGATCACAAACGTTTTTCCACGCAGACGAACCCCATCAACCATAATCGTATCTGATTCTTCAAATAGGGCAGAACCAAAATAGACGGTGACACCCAGACGTTCGAGAATATTCACATACCGATCTCCTTTTTTTCCACCTCCCGTGATTGAAGAGACAACCTGATGCCGATATCCTATCACCTTCGACCAATCATGCGACCATCCTCCAAGAATGACGCCAAATGTCTGCGCATCCCGCACCGTTCGATTCACCTTTGCTGCCTTCAACAGAGCCTTACTCGGCACGCACGCCCAGTTCGGACATTCGCCTCCAAGCATTCCTTTCTCAACCAAACACACACTCGCTCCCTCGGCTCGTGCCGCTTCTACTGCGGCAAACCCAGCCGATCCAGAACCGATTACGATGACATCAAAAAGAGGCGTGGGCATAGTAGATATAGTATAGCATAGGAGAGATTGGAGATTAGAGATTAGAAAATAGTTCCTTCGCCTCTTCCCACAATCCTGATTCGCCGTGCTGTTTCATAAAGTACCACCACTCCACTCCCCACAAATAGGCTTCGGAAATTCCTGTTCGAGAAGCGTATTCCACATTTGTGCGTAAATCATCAGCCCCGAAACGGTCGTCCCACTCCTGTGCGGTCCGTTCAAGTGGATCCGCATCACGCCATGGTTCCGCTTGAAGTTCTGAGATAACAACATCTTCCACCCAAAATCCAATCATCCAAGAACGTACGTGGTAAAACCATGCCGGGATTGGATAGGTGACATCTCCAAACCAAGGATTTCGCGTTTTTCGATATAACGAAGTCCCAAGTACATCCGTCAGTCGTCCTGTCAACAGCCAAGGCTCTAACTCTCCACTCGCCGTCATTTGGATTGGATGCGAATCGATTGAACGAACAAACGCGACTTCCTCAGCAATGAGCTCAGCATCAACTTCTGGACAAGAACCGAAGGAAAAAAACGCTTCATTTTCAATTTGCCAGCGCACGAGAGCTTTTGAACCTTTATATCTTTCAACAGCCGTTCGTAAGAATTCTTTCAATGCATTCTTATCGATAGCCACTCCATCAATTTTTGCCCAGTCAGGAATGTAACACTCAGGCCAACGAGGCACCTTCGCCCCAATCGCAAGGGTTATTTCCGCTCCACGCGCTTCTGACTGTGCCATTATTCTGTCCAGATCCGTCCAATCAAACACTCCTTGCAAACGTTCTACCTCATTCCAATACACAGGAATCCTAAACCGCCTTACCTGTAACTCATCAAGCAACTCGGTAAACACACGTTCAGAATCCAACCCAAGCCACTCTGCATAGGTTGTAGAAAAAGTCACCCCAAGTTTCTGCTCAACCGGCCGTTCACTTAACCATCCAACAAAAAAAGTGATGAAGATAATTCCAACGCACGCAAGCCCTACCCGAAGTTTCGGACGCATAATTTAAATCTCTTCTTTTTTTTCCTTCAAAAATGCAAGCCAACCTTCGACCATACTTATGGCTGCTTTAAACGGTGCTTCGACGATGAAATCGAAAAAGAAAATGAATACGTTGATTCTTGGAGCGCGAAGGGCAATCCAGCGACCGGACCTGACAATCGGCAAGAATAAAATGTCCCCAATCGTTCCAAAAAAACCCGTAGATGTTTCCACCACCATGAGTTCTCGTCGTGTGTTGCGAATTTTCAGTCCAAAGAAGGTGACAAGCGAAAGGAAGAAAATAAAAAAGACGATCGAAAGGCTATTAAAATCAAACCGGTGAAGGATGGCCGAAATCGCAAAGACCATCCCAAAAAACACAACCGCATACATGGTGTTAAAAATAATTCCGAGCATTCCTTGTGCCCACGGCCGACGAAGTTTATACGTAAACCCAATTTCTTCTCCGATTCCTAAGAATGCATGCGCTTCTTTGATAATAGCTTCCGTATTTGCTGCTTCTGGAAGGCGAGCTGTTAACCCAATGACTCCAAGTAACGTTGGATGAAAAATAATGTTTACAAGTAGTGGGGTAATTTCGGTTGTCTTTAGAACGAGACGTTCATACGGAGCTTCAATGAGTAGGGCGAGCATCATTTTGGTAATGAACAAAAAGGTGACCGCGCGAAACACTGAATTTTTTAAGCGCACGCGAAATCGATCATAACGCAACCCGGCCGCCGACGCGATTAATCCGTCGAGGGCAAGGGTATTACGTTCTGCAACCATTTTTGTCATCCCTGTTCCCTGTTCCTCGGAAACGTCACGAATCACATGAAACACAACCGCATGTCGTCGAACGAGCATGTACAACGTGTCTTGTCCGGGATGACGCAAGTGCTGTTCGATGCGTTCGATCGTTTGTGGAATGGATTGACAGATGCTGTTGATCTCCTCGCTCTTTGCTTGCATGCGCGTCCATTCAGGATAAAACAAGGATAAAACACGAAAACGAAGTGTCGCGATGTTCGATTTAAGAACCGCACGGTGCACCGCGATATACAGCTGTAGATCGCGATCCTCCTCGACAATTACGGGACTAGACCAGGACAACCGTGATTTCAACTGCGCATAGGCAAAACTTGCGAGCGCCTCATCTGCAATCGGAGGAACAACGGTATACTCAAGCTCCGTCGAAGCAACGTCCAAAAGCCATTCGAATTTGTGCTGACCCTCTTTTGTCGAACCATCAACACACGCAAATAAAGCCTGATATTTTTCAACAACAACAGCGACCGTGCCAATCATCGTTTCGGCAACTGTTTTATTCGGTAAATAACGTGCCCAAATAAGTTCACGCATCAAATCGCCTGCAAGAACTTCACTTGTAACTTCTCCAAGTCGACGATTCAAAATACGGCGAATCGCGTTTCGACGCAAAAGATGTTCTTCGTCGTATTCCAATGTATTGCGAATCGTCTCATAGACAGACGCGGCAACAGAAACAGTTTCAGAAACCGTAATCAGCTCGCCTTCTGGCTTTGTTTCGGCCTGTTCTTTCGCCTTTTTAAGCGCTCCCAACAAAAATTCAAAGGATGTATCCATAACCATACTATTCTAGTCTTTTGATGGAGATGATGCAACGCGTCGTGGAAGACGGACAAAAAATGACGTTCCTTTTTGGGAGGTTTGATAAGAGACCTCTCCACCGACCGCGGTGATAAATTGTTTCGTTAAATACAGTCCAAGTCCGGTTGAAGCAGATCCACCAGCCATCGAAGCAGATTGCTTGATATCAAAAAGCGTAGGCAAAAGTTCTTCAGGAATCCCTGGTCCTTGATCGTTTAACTCAATAACAACATCTGGGGATGATTTTTCTGAAACTTTCAAACGAACCGTGCTTCCATGGGGGGCGTATTTGATCGCGTTATCAAGCAAGTTTCGAATGGCCTCTACCACTTTTTCTTCATCGACACGAACGGTTAATTTTTTATCAACAGGCAAAACAAGCAGTTGAATTTGTTGAATTTCCGCTTGATGAAGATACGGGGCAACAACATGCTTTAAAATATCCGCGACCAAAACCTGTTTAATATCAAGTTTTAATACTCCTCGTTCAATCCGCGACACGTTGAGAAGATTCCCAACAAGTTTCGCTTCTGCGCCAATCATTTGCTCCATCTGCACCAACGATTCGCGCACCTCTTTTGGCAATTTCGGTCGTGTCGCAACATGCTCAGCCATCCAACGAAGTTGTGTCATGGGAGCGCGTAGTTGATGAGCAACAAGCGAAACGAATTGCGAGAGTGCTGCTGTTTTTCGTTCAAGCTCACGTGCAAGCAAACTTCGTTCGGACAAAATGAGATACAACACCGTTGCAAACGCGCCTATGAGTAAAAAGATTGCGAGAAACGTCCCAACAGAAATAGCATGAAGGCCGACAAGCATATCTGGACCTGTCATTCCACTTGACTGCAGTAAACCTGTGACAAAACTCGACGACCAAACAGCGAGCAAAAAACCGAAGAAAAGCATCACGAGCGGTGAGGCACATTCACGTTTGAATGAATCCAACTGTCCGAGCGCACCATGACTCGTTTCTTTCGACAGAAACAGACAAGAAAGAAAAAATATCAGGCCGGAAACCATATACATCCCATCGGACATGCCTCCATTCCAATACGTTCCAGAATTTGCATGAATTGCGTAGAGAACGTCTCCAAATGCATTAATGGTGACCGCAAGAAACATTAAAAAGAAAAAGGTTCGTAACTCAGGATGACGCGCACGGTGAATATTCATGAAAAGAAGAAATCCCGAACAAGCAGATGCACCAAGAAAAATCTGATCCAAGGAAATAACGGGCGTTTGGGTAACGACAACGTAGGAAATAATTGGAATAAAAAGAATCAAACCAAACGCACTCTGCCGCATCCGTTCCCCATGAGGGTGAAACAATAACCATCCAAATCCTCCTAACTGAAACAAAGATGCCATCACATACAACACATCCGCAGGTCCTGCACTCGGAACTTCCATTCCCTGAAAATTTGCATAGGTCCATCCCACTTGCGCGCTCACATAACACAAAAAACTGATGCCAAGCAACCATAATCCAAACGCATCCACAGACGAACTCAATCTCCAGAGAACTCCGCGCTTGATCATCCACCCACCTGCAAACAAATACGGAAGGGCGTAACCTAGATTAAAAGAAAAATTCGAAAAATTCGCATGATTCGTATCAAGTTGCAACACCAACCACCACACCAAAACAAAAATGGTAATGGTGATCCAGGCAATCCATGAAATGGCTCCTCCTGCCTTTTGCATGCGAGTAAATTATTTATCGTCCCCTAAGATTCTAAACAGGCTCTAAACAATGAGCGGGAGTGAACGAATCTCACATTTTCTTCCAAGCACAACATCCTCAATGCGGTACGTTCCGTGTGTTGGTGCTTCGATATATCCGTTCCAAGCCATACGTGCCATTCCACCAGAATTGATCCAGTCGAATAGCCATTCGTTTGTGTAACGCGGATCATTTTGTGGAATACCTCCACCCACATATTGCAACCACAAACGATTAAATTCTTCTTGCGAACCAATCGGTGGAGCCATGACAACGGCAATTCCAAGACCGGTAAAAAAGGAAAGTTCTGACGGTTTTGTCCAAAGAATGTCGGTTGTTGCAAGTAACTGATTGAACCCGGCAAAATATTCTGGTCGAGAATTGAACGTTGGAATGACGAGCCACGTTCCGAGCTCTTTTTTGAGTCCAAGATCGATTGCCGCTTTTGTATAAAAGTCTGCAACGTCTTTTCGTGTTCCTGCAACGAGATTAAAACGTACTTCGTGACGCGCAATACGCCGTTTGAGACTTTCGAGAACCTGGATGCCAAGCTGTCGCTGAGCTCCTGCTCCACCAACCGAATACGTAACCGTAAGAGGGTGACCAGCTTCTGTTTGACGACAACGTGCAGCACCAAGTTCCGCATGCAACGTTCGTTTGTAGTGATCACGAAAAAAACCTTGTGGGTCAAGATTACACAAACGCGAAGCAAGCTGATCCTTTAATATCGTAGACGTTGAACCGCCAATCAATTCCTTCGGCATTGGAAATCCACTCGCGATAATATTTCGCTCGCGTACCCCATACAGTTTTAATCGCTCAACGACACGACCGTTTGAAGCAAAATACGTAATGCGACTTTTTTTTGGATCCATTGGCGCCCAACTGCGTGAAATATCCGCATCGGTCGTAACACAGTAAATGTCTCCAGGATAATCGTAATAATCTGCAAAAAAAGCAGAAGCAAAAAATGTTGTCACAAATGGAACGGGATCTTTCGCACAGGAATCAATAAGATGTTTTCCCCATCCTTTTTTCATGAGACGGTACAACTGCTTCACCTGCATGTTTGGATCGGACAGATCGCGGCGCGGATAAAACCGTGGAATTTCCTGCCACTTATCGAGCGCTTCAAACAAAAATGGACCAATGATGGGAACAGGTTTCATGCGTGAAATCGCTTCATAAATTTCACGACTCTGCCGCCAAACTTTCCGATCTTCTGAAGGAATTCCTCGATAGTCATTTGCAGAAAGAATCGTTCCTCCAGATAAATCCTTAAGTGCATACGCTGCTCGAGAATGTCCATATCCCATGTTAACATCAACAACCCACGCTTTACGTGTCCCCTCTTTGTTGATGTGCGAATGTGTACTCATACTAAAAAAATGTGCGCTCTGAAGACGTTTCTACCATTTCAAAAGCCTCTTCTGCCGAATCGACAATTTTGTAAAGTGAATTTTCCTCTTTTGTTACCATCCCAAATTCTTTTACAATCACCATATCAACGTATTCCTTGAGCGGTTGCCAAAATGCCTTTCCTACACAAATACACGGAACTTTCTGAGCTTTCCCTGTCTGAATCAAGACGACCATTTCAAAAAACTCATCGAGCGTTCCAAATCCACCAGGGAAAAATACATACGCCTGCGCCGAAGCAGCAAGCATTACTTTGCGAGTGAAAAAATAATGAAATCCACGACCATGCGTGACATACTCGTTCACACGTTGTTCACGAGGAAGTTCGATATTCAATCCAACCGATATTCCCCCTTGTTCAGAAGCCCCACGATTTGCAGCAGCCATGATCCCAGGACCACCTCCTGTAATCACCGTAAACCCGCAATCCGCAAGCATTCCACCAAGTTTACGCGCTTCCTGATACCATTTATTCGATTCCGCCGTCCGAGCAGAGCCAAAAATAGTTACCTCACGCTTAAACTCGGACAAAAACTGAAACCCATCCACAAACTCCGCCATAATCCGAAAGATTCGCCAGGTGATCTCATGTAATGCGACCGCTGGAGATTTACGATCCTTCCAATCCGCAGGTGTCAGTGGAATTCGACAAATCGTCGGAGTATTTTTCGTAACCTTCTTCTTTGATTTCTTGATCATAGTACAAGAAGTATACCAGATCATTGTTTCCCAAGCCATCTGTGCAAAGATTCTGTCGCCACAACGTCGTCTTCGTTGTAGTCAATGATATCTTGTAATACGTTCCGATCTCCTGTCTCAAGCCATTCTTCATACCAAAAAATACTCTGTGCACCACCTGCTTTTTTATTTCGCCATTTGTAATGAAGAAACTTTGACTTCGCGATGTCTTTAATTGAATAAAAATAAAGCGGAAAAATAACGGAGTCTTTTACGATCTTCAGTAAATCCACGTACTCTGAAGCAAATCGCTCAAACGCGACAGACGTTCCGTACTGCTTTGCGAGTTTCAATGTCTGCGCCCGTTCATAGTCGGCATAGTGATAAACCTTATAACCACCGACAGGTAAGGTAGCCGTCCAATCCAAAAACTGTTTCCACATCTGTTCCTCGTCTTCAGGTTTTTCGGCAAGAAAAGATAGGTAAGTTCCTTTATTCCCTGGGCGACCAACGGGAGTCGAAGG
>CALRHL010000007.1 GCA_943359455.1 Candidatus Uhrbacteria bacterium RIFOXYB12_FULL_58_10 | reverse complement strand
ATCCCACTCGATTTGAGGAATTTCACACGGCATGTACAGACCGCCGTCTGGCGCAAGACTGTTGAGGACGGCATCACGGAGCGTTGCATGGTGAGATGGATTGTTTGTGCTGTAAAATTGCATAGGCTGCTGAATCAGTAACCACCCCTTAGCCCCTCCTTGAAAAGGAGGGGAGCGGATTTTATTGTTTGACTCCCCTCCTTTTCAAGGAGGGGTTGGGGGTGGTTACGGGATGGTCAGATCTGCGAGTTGGGAGTATTGTTCCTGCCGCCATTTTAGCAATTCTGGGTAACATCGCCTGAGCGCTTCATCGCGATTCTCTCCGTCCAGAGGAAGAAAGTGATCACCCCATACGAGTGGTTTTGGGTTTGAAAAAAATTTTTGAATCATCAGCTCCACCATGCCTTCCTTTGCTTGAAGATAAACAATTTTTGTTTTTGCTTTGAGTTCGTTTAACAGATCAGGATTCAGATAAATGACGCTCCCTGTCGTATCGATGACAACATCTCCATCTGGAAGTTGATTAAGAACAGTTTGTAATGTCTGCTCTTCGGCATTTAGATATTCACCTTCTCGATCACGATATCCATCTGTGTCCGGAAATCTCATCCATTTTGACAGATCAGCGACCCCAAGAATTTTCTCGATTTCATCGTCGCAACCAAAACGAGTAAACCCCAACGGTTCAAGTTTTTTCGACCAGTATGTTTTTCCAACGTTCGACATGCCGATTAAGGAAAGATGCATAAAGAGTTTGAAATTCGAAGGACGAAATCTGAAAGTTGGAAGCTAGTTAATCATATTTTTTGCCACCATCAACTCTGCGTTCAGAATCGCTCCGCCTGCGGCACCGCGGATCGTGTTGTGAGACATGAGGACGAATTTCCAATCGAACAGATTGCATGGACGCAATCGTCCGATCGAGCACGCCATCCCTTTGTCGCGCATGCGGTGGAGACGTGGCTGCGGGTAGCGTTCTTCGTCAAAATAGTGGATCGGTTGCAATGGTGCCATGGGAAGATCAAGTTCCTGCGGGACAGAGCGATAGCTGCGCCAGGCGTTTACGATTTGTTCCGCGGTTGCTGTCTCTGAGAGCTTGATCGACACGCATTCGGTATGTCCGTCGATGACCGCAACGCGATTACAATGTGCACTTATTCGGAGTGGGACCCCAAGAATTTTTTGAGGTTCTGTTTCCATTTTTGCCTCTTCGCCTCCGATGAACGGAATGACGTTATCGATGATATCAAGACTCGACACGCCCGGATATCCAGCGCCTGAGAGTGCTTGCATCGTTGTCACCATCACAGACTCAATTCCGAACGCATCGACGAGAGGTTTGAGTGCCATCACAAGACCAACGGTTGTGCAGTTTGGATTTGTAATGATCATTCCTGTCGTAGATCCTGAGCTTGTCGAAGGGCCATACGATTGTGTTTTGACGAGATCAAGCTGTTCAGGATTCACATCTGGAACGAGAAGAGGAACGTCGGTGTCCATGCGATGGTTTTTTGAATTGGATACGACAACATATCCTTCGGTTGCAAAATTTGTTTCGATTTCACCAGCGACGGATGCGTCGAGTCCTGAAAATACAATGCGACAGGGAAGCGTTGGGGTGCAATCTGAGACGATCATGTCTGCAATTTTTGGATCGAGCGGTACTCCCGAAAACCACCCAGCCGCTTCGCGATATTTTTTTCCTGCAGATCGTTCAGATGCCGCGAGAGCGGTGATTTCAAACCATGGATGGTTTTGCAAAAGCTCAACAAATTTTTGTCCGACGGAGCCGGTCGCGCCAAGAATTCCGACGGGGATTTTCTTTTCAACATGCATATAAGAAGAGCTCTGAGATTAAATTCGATATAAATCCGCAAGGAGTCCTGCCGCCGTGACTTCCCCACCTGCTCCTGGTCCGCGGATTACAAGTGGATGGGGAGAATAGCGTTCTGTTGTAAATGAGAATACGTTATCTGCGCCAGAGAGGGAATAGCATGGATGATCTGGTCCGACCGATTGGAGAGAGACAGACGCTCGACCTTCTTCGAGCTTTGCAATATAGCGAAGTACTTTTCCGTCACGCGTAGCAATGCTCAGGCGTTGAGTCAGTGATTCATCTGTAAATCCATTTTCTGGCAAAATCGCTTCTACCACAACGTCAGACAGTTCCATTTTTAATCCAATTTCGCGTGCCAAGATCACAAGTTTACGAGCGACGTCCATCCCTGATAAGTCATCTCGTGGATTTGACTCCGTATACCCTTTTGCTTTTGCATCCGCGACAAGTTCAGAAAACAACATTCCTGCACGAAAGGTGTTAAACAAGTAACTCATCGTTCCAGAAAGAATTCCCTCGATTCGGATCACACGATCTCCTGTTCGTACAAAGTCTTGGACGGTTCTGATCGTTGGTAATCCCGCGCCAACCGTTGTCTCATGCAAACAAACGGATGAAGATTCTGCGGCACGGATTTCATCAAACAAACTTTGTGGTCCAGCCAATCCTTTTTTATTTGATGTCACAACATTCACTCCTCCACGCAAGAGCTCTCTGTAATACGTAGGAATGACCTCTGACGCTGTACAATCAATGACAACCGTTCGACCAACACGCATCGTTTCGATTGATTCAAAAAATCCAATGATATCTGCCGCAACGCTATTTGTAGAAAGTTGATCGAGCGCGGTCGCCGGGTTCAATCCTTGTGCATCAAAAATCATCTGACGTGAATTCATCACTCCTTTCACAACGAATCGATTATGGGTTTGATCGCACATCTGTTTAAGCAACGTTGACCCAACGAGTCCTGTTCCGATGAGAAAAACAGAGATGCGTTCTGTTTCAAAAAAGGCTGCATGTAAAATCGTGAGCGCACGCGTGACATTTTTCGCATCAACGACAATCGAAATGTTTCGTTCGCTTGATCCTTGTGCAACGGCAATGACATTCAAGTGAGCGTTTCCAAGAGAGGTGAATGCTTGTGCAGAAATTCCTGGAGTTTGTCGCATGTGTTCTCCGACAACGGCGACGATCGAACGATCTGGTTCTATAATCAAGGGGGAGATTTGCCCACTCTCAACCTCTCGTTCTAACTCCTTTTCAAGAGCCTCGCGTGCTTGTTTGACATCCTCAGGTTTGATGGCAAAACAGATGGAGTGTTCGGACGATGCTTGCGTAATGAGAATCACATTGACATCGGCCTTCGCAAGTGATCCAAATACGCGTCCAGCGATTCCAGGAACCCCTACCATTCCTGGACCTTCTACGCGGATCAAAACAATGGAGTCGATCGAAGAAATCCCCTTGATTGGAAACTTCCCATTGGTCTCGTGCGTGATGAGTGTGCCTAGATCATTTGGCGCGAATGTATTTTTTATTCGCAGAGGAATATGCGCATTCATTGCTGGAACCATGGTTGGGGGATGTATAACCTTTGCCCCAAAGTGTGACAGCTCCATGGCTTCTTCGTAACTCATGCGTTCAAGAACGAATGCGGTTTTGACCTTGCGTGGATCCGCCGTCATGACTCCGCTCACATCAGTCCAAATTTCAACTTCGTCTGCTTGAAGCGCTGCTCCAAGAATGGAAGCTGTATAATCTGATCCTCCACGTCCAAGTGTCGTCGTTTCTCCAGATGCCGTTGACCCAATAAACCCAGTTACGACCGCAATCGGAACAGTCCGTGCTTGTTCCGAACCCCATTCCGGCTCTAAGAGCCGGAATGACAATCGATCGACGATGAGTTTGTTTGAGAGAGGGAAGTCTACGCGTGCGAAACCGAAACGTGTGTCGGTTTTTATGATGTCTCGTGCGTCGATGAATTCCGCATGTTGTCCTTGTTTGGTGAGGGTGGCAGCAACGAGGAGGCAAGACAGACGTTCACCGAAACTTGCGATGAGGTCGAGTGTACGAGGGGTGCATTCACGGATGAGAAATATGCCACGCAAAATATCACCAAGCTCTCCAAACCGTGTATGTAGTTCGGTTTATATAGCGAGGTGTGCTCCAAGGAGCGTATGCGCGATTTCTTCGTGACGTGTTTTTACATTTTGCAAAGAAGCGAGATAGGTAGAATCTCCGCTTGCTGCTGCTTTCGCCATGGCGATGAGGTTATCGGTTACTCCAGAAACAGCCGAGCAAACAACAACAACAGGTCTTCGTGATGTCGCAGCCGTTTCAACGATGTTGCAAACATTCAAAATGCGTTCCGCGCTTCCAACCGAACTTCCGCCAAATTTTAAGATCCTCATAAAACGTCTGTGGATATGTTAAAATGCCGAGATTCACGCTATAATTATCACAATCACGCCACCTTGACCATTCCTCGTGATTTCATTAGAATAACGACACAAATTACGGGCGTGTAGCTCAGATGGTTAGAGCGCGACACTGATAATGTCGAGGTCCCAAGTTCGACTCTTGGCACGCCCACCATCCCACTTCGCTCTTCGAGCTACGTTGGGGATGTATCCCACAGAACAGGCGAAGTGGGATGCCCCTAACGAAGCTTGAGCAAAGCGAAGTGGGGCTCTGTTTCTATCCTTCGCTCTTCGAGCTACGTTGGGGATGTATCCCACAGAACAGGCGAAGTGGGATGCCCCTAACGAAGCTTGAGCAAAGCGAAGTGGGGCTCTGTTCAGTCAACATCAGCCTGGGTAGCTCAGTGGTAGAGCAGTGGACTGAAAATCCACGTGTCGTCAGTTCAATTCTGACCCTAGGCACCATCGAGCTCAGCTCGACATGTCGAGCTGAGCTCGACCAAAACAGTCCATCGAGCTGAGCTCGACGGACTGTTTTAAATTTCAGGAATCTGCTATTCTTTTGAAGTATGAAAATCATCAATCTTATCTTTATTTTCTCGCTCTTTTTTACTCCGGCATTCGCGCACGCCGAAGCTCCGTCTGACCTGTACGCAGATGCGATTTACGCCGTTTCGTCTGCGACGGTGTATCAACCAAGCAACAGCCTTGGAGCGCCAGATGGTGCATATGCGGATTTTTTTGATGAGCTTGCGTATGTCACGCTCGACATGGGTGAAGACGAAGAAGGGACAGGCGATTTGACGCTCACGTACCTTATTCAAGAAATTGGTGCAGCGTACAAGACGGAATTTATGGATGTGGATTTAACGGTGTTACAAACTTCGACAGGAACGTTTGCAACTTACTCTACAGAAACATCCATTGATTATACTGCTGAGACAGCCTATCGATATGTAAAAGTGACATGTATCGAAGATGAGTTATGGCGACTTGATTCCGTGACATCTGCAAGTGTGAGCGAAGAAGAGGAAGTCGTTGTTGAGGAGGAACCGAGTGAGGAGCAAGTGACAAGTGGAGATGAGACGGATGGAGAAATTACAGAACCGGTCGAAGAAGAGGAAGAAGAATCATCTGCACGAGGGATGCTTGTAAAGCTGGTTGATGACGGTGATGCGATAACGACGGTCGATGCAGCGGTGTATGTGATTGGAGAAGATGGAATGCGACACGCGTTTTCGTCCGAGACCGTGTATCGAAGCTGGTTTCAAGATTTTGAGGACGTGGCGTATATCGACCCTACAAATTTGGCTAGTTACCAGCTTGGCGATAACGTGACAATTCGTCCGGGAACGTATCTCGTAAAAATCACGACCGATCCAAAAGTTTATGCTGTTGAACCTGGTGGAGTGTTGCGCTGGGTTGCAAGCGAAGAGATCGCGATTGCGTTGTATGGATCTGACTGGGCAGAGCGTGTCGTTGATGTGTCAGATATTTTTTGGAATAACTATACGGTCGGAGATGCGATTACATCAGCGACCCCGACAGATGGTTCGATTGCAGTGAATTCCTCCACTGGGGAAGTTCTCTATTTGTCCGCAGATGAATACTTTTCACTTGGATCTGGAATAGGTGAGTACATGCGATTCAATACGGATTACTACATCTCCATTACAGAATCCACTTTGTCGTCTTATGTAGATGGTGGGGAACTTGAAGAAGATCCTGAAATTGCCTATCCCTTTTAGGAAACAAAAAATCCCATCCATTCCTTTGGTCGGGCCGGCGGGGCTCGAACCCACGGCCTCCTGGTCCCAAACCAGGCGCGCTACCAACTGCGCCACGGCCCGAACAAAGGGATAGATGAGAATGGGAGAATGATAGCAGAATGAAAAATTATTGTAAATAGTCCTGGGTATGGCAAAAATTACTTTGTTTGGCAGAGAGTCAAGAAAGATTCCAGCATTTCCACAAGATGTTCTGAAGGCGGTGCCGATTCCGCTTGTTGAGAGTACGCGAGTAACACCTATAAATTCCATGCGACAGGATGCGGAGCAAGTACTAAATTTAGCCGTCGCAGATCGTCGAGGAATGTTGCGATTGGAAGAGGCAAGGTTTCAAAATAGAATTGTGAGGGCTGTTTTGAACAAAATAATTCCAAATTTTTCTCAATACAAACGGGATTTTAAAGATGAAATAAATTTAATCCTCGCAGAGAGACCACATCTTCCCGTCACGATCGGAGGTAAACACATCTCTCAGTACCTAGACAGTCTTTTTCTTGGAATAGAATCCGTGGTGAATGTGATTGGGACCTATCATCTGCAGGCACGACAAGCGAATATTGTGCGTGACATTGGGATGAACGATGTCCTTGATGCGGCAAATGAAATCGATCTTATCGTCGTTGATTCTGTTGGGGGAGCTGTCACCAAACAAATCTCTCGTGTACAGCTTGTCCAAGTAAAGTCCTCTCCAATGAGTCTTACAGATGTCGTTCGAGTGCGTCAACAACATCAAAAGTTTACAGATAACTTACTTGCTCGCGCAGAGTTTCAGGAAATAGAGCGGCTTGAACAGGTGGTTACCCATGTGGATTCTTTAGAATTTCTTGAAGCAGAAATGAGAAAATTGGGAGATACACGTTCACGCGCACAATTAATCACAGATCTTTTCGAGCCATTTGTAGAAAATATGTATTTGGAAATGATACATGAAAAAAAAGGGAATCCCTCATTGATTCAAGATCACCAGATTGAAAAATTTGTTCGTTACCTAAAAATTCCTCCTGTTTTTTTACAAATATTTTTTCGACTTCCTGCTTCTCGAACGGTGATCATGCCGGTAATTGGTCGAGAACCTCATCTTACTTCCTCTGAACGAGATATTATCGTTGCGCAACTGTTGACGCGTTTTCAGCAATGGTCAAATCAGCAACCTGTAACACCAACAGATTTGTTAAATCTCTATCCGGATTGGACCTCAACACATACTCTGTTAGAGATTCCTGAAATCCTTTCTGTTATTGAAGATGGTTCAATGTCTCCATCAAAAGTTATGGTTATTCCGTTCGGATTATCTCGTGGACTGTCTGCTGCTTGAGCCAGCTCAGCTGGCTTGACAAATCGTAATTTTTTTGCAAGTATGAATGTACAGATAGGACAACAACTCGTGAGAACACAAACAGCAGGACTTATGGCAGTGATGGGAGCAACTCCCGTCGATCCATTGGTTTCTTTCGGTAGAAATTCGATCATCGTTCAAACACTGGAGGCTATGGACCGTGCTCAGCAGTCTGTTGCTGGACAAGCTCTCCTTGCTCGCCTCTCGGCGCAGGAAATTTCGAAAGATGAGTACAACGTTCTCTTTGGAGATCTACTCACCGACATACAGGCACATGACAGCGAATAAAACGCTGTCTTTTTTTAAAAAAACTCCCAGCCTAAGGCATGGGAGCTAAGAGTCGACCCGCCTTGGTGCGGCGGTCGGGTCTTCCGATGATCGGGAGATGTTTTTTGATAGCGCCTTTTGTGCGGCGCATGAGTTCGTCATTGACGAGTCGTGCGAACGGTTGATTGAATGGAAGTCCACGCAGTGTCACCGTATCTTTTTTTGTTCCAACACGGATCGTTGTTGCAGGGCCTCCGAGCACTTCTGCAACAGAAAGGGCGAGCATCGGAGTTGTGTTGAGATTGATCACCGGGAGATTTCTACGCACGAGTGCATTTTGTATAACGCTTGATGCATACAGTGTTGCAATCGCTTCGTATGGATATCCATCCACTTGACGACGCACTTCACACAAATCATCGTTTCCGATAATGGTGAGTTGTACAAGGAGTCGTCGAACAGGGCGATTAGAAATCAAGGATGAGAAACGCACGTGACGTTGGTTCTCGGCAATGGTTACATGAAGTAGTCCTTCTTCAAGACCAAGTAACTCACCAAGCTCAGCGATGGCATCAAGATATTTGTCGATGACGACGTGTGGCGGATTTGTGGATCCACTCACATACATTGGCTGCCCTTGTTCTTTGGTGCAAACCAAGGTGAGAGTGAATCGGGTAGGAAAAGGCGGGGGTTTTGGAGGCATGAGGATTCTGCTCCGGAGGGGCGAACGGATCTTACGGGTGGTTGGCACATGCGTCAAGGAAGTATTTGTGATAGTATTATTGCAAAGCTATTTGATAAAATTTACCAGAGACCTATGCCAAACTCAAAGTCACGTTCAATAGAAACTGGTGCTTCACATCAAGAAGAGAAACACAGTGAGATCGAGTCAGATGTCGAATTTGACTTAAGCGATCTTCTTGCTTCTGGTGAGCAAATTCTGAAGGACGAAGCACGTCATGCGCAATTGGCCGCCATGACAAAAGCAGAAGTCGATGCCATGATTCGACGACAACATGAGGCGATTACAACGGTGATGGATGCGGAAAAATTGATGGACCAAGAATTGAAGCGGATCGAAGAAGAGAACCCATTTATGAATGGGAGCGTCACAGAAGTGGATCTTGATCGATTGTTAAGTGAAGGAGTTATCAACAAAAAACTTGCAGAAGATCTAAAGAAAGTTTTTAAAATGCTGAATGATCTTGCGAAGATAGAAAATCCATCGAGTGTTGCCCTTGCTCATTATGAAAGAGTTGTTCTTACATTGAATACGCAAACAAAACAAATAGAGAAAGTGATTGAAGGAAAACAAGAAGAAATTCGCGCACGGCGAGAACTGCTGAAGGAGTCGGTGATCCAATCTCTCAAGGAAAAATCTGATCGTATGGAAGCGATTGTTGCAGAAGTGATGGCGAATCCACGAGTGATCGATCAGTTGCAGACAGAGATGGAAGAAGTATCTGTACGTGAAGAAGAAAAGAATAAAAAAGAAGCGGAAGAAATTTTGAAGGAGGCAGGAACGACTATTCAGTCCTTGTCTGCTCGCCATAGAAACGCGCTTGATAGGCTGCGAGTGATTACAAAAGATCCAGACCTTGCTTATAACCTTGCCGTTGAGCATTTACAGAAGAGCGACGATCCTAAAAAAACAGAAAAAGTGCTTGTGGAGACACAGCGTGCTTTGAAGGCGGCTGTTTTAGAGAAGGAAGGCGCGGAACAGATTAAAAGTCCAAGCGAGGTTGTTCCTTGGGAAAATAAGACGTCCGTTCATTACGGGGAATCCATTACTTTTTTGAAGTCAAAAATAGTTGAGGATACTCTTCGGCATGCAGGAGATGCGGGGGATGCAAAGGCACAGAAGTTATTGGAGTTGCGCAGCCAACTCATGCTAGAAAATGAAGTTTTACGAAAGCTTTTTGGTCCGAAGTGGTCATTTAATCCAAAGACAAAAGAAAAATTTCCAGGCCCATTTTGGAATTTGTTTGAAGAACGGAAACATGCAGGAGCACGAAAAGCAGAGGCAGAGGCACGGACGAAAAAAGAAAAGGAAGCTCGGGATGTGCGGTTGAAAGCAGAAAAGGCAGCGGCAGATAAAAAATTGGCAGATTTTATGGAGTCGGCAAAAGATGTGCTTGCTCGTGGTGGATTTGTCGTAGAAGCACCTGTGTATCAGCAAGGAGCGAGTGGATCGCATTTGGTTGGAAAGGAGCCTATCGTGGTTCGTTTAGAAGAAACACAAGATAAAAAAATGATGCGAACATGGAAAGTTGCGGAAGTTCATGGAAAAACTGACGGAGTAAAAGTTGGAATGGTGTACACAAGAGATTTACTGAACGCTCCGTATTTTCTTCGCGAAGCAGCGAAAAAAGAGTTTCTCATGGATGGTCCAAATTTCGTGAAACGAAAGGATCAGGTCGAATAGATGGGTCACGTCGACGGGATTGACAATCTTAAAAGACTATGGTGAGATCACCATAGTCTTTTTTTGTGGAGGACTGATGGACTACGATCCGCTTTGGCATCCAAACGTCGAGTGTTTTGCGAGAAACCTGCAAAAACCAGATTCTGCTCGAGAGGTAAGGCGGTTTGCAGAACAGATGTACGACAATTTTACACGTCGGCGTCTGGTCGATGCACAATTTTGGCAACGCCTCGAAGCGTTTCGTGCAGAAGAAGATGATCCATCTGCTCGTCACAATTTCGATCCGTTGTTCATCGATTCAAACATCGTCGAGATCCGCGCTTTACTTTTGTACGTTCGACCGGAAACAGGTGAAATTCTGCGACACTACGAGAAAGAATTTCTCCTGATTGCGATGCGCACCAAGCCGTGGCGACATGCTCTCCTTCACGTTCAACCTCCACCAACTCTCGACCTCTGCTGAGGTCTCTTTTTATATGTTCGCAAGGATCGTGTCTTTCCAGTTGTCGCCTTGATGGGGAATACGGATGGCGCCGAGTTGACGTGCCAGTTGTTTTCCGCCTTGAATGAGTGGTTTGACATGCTCATCGAAATATTTATTTTTTTCTGCTTCCGAAAGAACAGGTTTTGAAATAGGTGGCAGATCGCGGATGATATAAACAGCATTTCCAACCTGTTTATTATCGAAGACGGCAACACCTTGCGCAAGAAAAATCGCGTTGTAATCGTCGAATCCTTTCGTTGAAGAGACCATTGCACCAAATATCGCATCGTCAATTTTGTTTAGAAATTTAAGACGCTCTACTTCTTCTCGAGAGATTTCGTTTCGTTCAGAAGAATCTCCTGAAAATTCACGAGGGTCACCCATTCCAGCGACACCATCAACCGTTTTAAAAATCCAAAAACCAATGCGCATTTCTTCTGCACGATGGATTAATTCGTCTTTGATGAGATCCATGGATAGCCCTTCAGTTTTTAGTTCATCAGGAATTTTTCCTTTGAGTTCACCTGCATTATTTACGATCAGGGAAACATAACCAGGATAATCTTTGGTAACAGGAGGATTATTTTCTGGAATCAAATTGACATACAATTCTGTTCCATTGAAATTTGGTCGCACCCCCATGAGTTTGAGACCTGGAAGAAGTGTTTCGTAGGATTTTGGTGGGTACTGTCTAAAGTTACTTTTCAATGCTGCCGTAAAACGCACATCGAGCGTTGGTCCGAGACGAAGTCGCTCTTCGGCTGCCTGACGATCTGCGGGGCGTTCACGATCTCGCTCGTCACGTTTTTCCTTTGCAATCCGCGTTCGCTCCTCCAAATGAACTGCTTCAATCGCAGCCCCATGAGCCCTGTCTTTTTTTGACTGAAACACTCCTGCGATGGAAGCAAAGGGTGTTTGTCTTAATTCGTGTGGATCTCCATGACTTGGATCTTTTGGCGGACCACCTGGAGGTTGGCGTTTTGTCATATATAATCTGAATGTGAATAAGAGATGAAGATAGTCTATCCTATTCTTTCAAAAATAAAAACGCTCGATGGATCGAGCGCATGGGTCAGGGAAGTTCTGTGCTGGTCAGGCCGCCTGTAGGCGAGACTCGGTGGGACAAGTATTCGGTGAGAACAGGTCCGGCGTGACGGAGAAGCAAATCACGACCACGTTGGTATCGTTTGATGCGAGTATCGCGGGATACCAGAGGAAGAAGAGACGCGACTTCCTCAGCTGATTTTTTTTCAAAAACGCGCCACCAAACAATCTGGAGCTGGACCTGTTGTGTTGGCTTGATATCTGGTGTGAGCCAAGCAATGAGCCGACGCGCTTGTCGTTTCGCTGTGTTGAATGCAGCTCGTTCTGCTCGCACGTTTTCTTTGTGAAGAGAAGCATCCTTTAAGCGGTTCAATTCTGTGGTAGCACGACGTGCCTTGCTGATCGCCCAGTTACGACCAATGGTGAAGGCAAGGTCGATGAAGCTCTCCGTTGCCCTCGTGTTTGTTTTTCGAATCATGCGATCGAGCTCACCTCTGGTTGGCGCAATCGGAATCTTCGTCGAGATAATCCCTTTCAAAATACTTGTTTCTACTGTCACACCCCCTCCTTGGTAATGGGTGGAGAGCAACGTTATCAGAAAATTTTTCTCATGTCAACCGTTCAGACTTGGTGTATACTGTTTTGGTATGGCGATTGATCAAGTAGTTTTTGTTGAGGAACCAGGGAATCGTTATCCAACAGATCAATATTTGCGAGCTGGTTCATTTCAACAGCTTTTAGAGGATGTACAAAAAGGCCTTGTTTTGCGTTCGGCACTTGAATCACAGACTTCAAAAAAAAGCGCAAGGATTGGACTACATAAAATGTTTGTTGCGGCCGACATCTCTGCGATCGATGCATATCAGACATTGTTTGATTTGAAAATCGTGGTTCCGACAACATCTGAACGACGACAAGCCGCTGAAACGATCTTAACAACACATTCGTTTGATAAACTTTTTGAATTCTGCGATCGATTTGGGTATGAAGGTGTTGTATCGGAAACAGGTCGTGGTCCGAAAGGACTAGGCGAAGCGCTTGCGAAGTTATGGTTGGAAAAAAATGACGACCGTTTTCAATACGTTCTTGATCGATTACAACTTACCGATGAATTGATAGGAGGTCAGGAAGGAGGTCGAGGTATCGGTGTTCGTGTGATGGAAGAACTTGGAAAACAAGGGGCATGGGAAGAGGTAAAGCGGCTTGTCGATCGTTTTCATTTTTCTGAACAGGCACGTTCGATCGGTATTGCAAACGGTTTCGTTGACTACTTAGGGACATTTCATCCAATTAATCCGTCCGATATTTCAGAGGTCAAACAAGGTGTGGTGGAGATACGTACGAGATGGAAGCCATTACTCGAAAAATTAATTGGTTTATTTCCAGACGTTGATTTTCGATTCACAAATAATCCAGGTTTCACCGAAGACCAACTTTTTTTACAAAGCATCTACACTCGATTTCGAGGAGATCGTTTAGAACAGGGCGAGCTTTGGATATTTGACGCTTTTGCAGAAGGTTCCCAGTCAGAATTTTGGAAAGAGAAGAAAGAAGAAGTTATTTGTCATCGATTGAGTCAAGCAGGTCGTGAGGATTTTTTTCGAATTGCCGAATTACTGTCTGTTTCTCCAAAAGATATTCTGATAGTACACATACGCGTTTTAGCATTCTTTCTGAAAGGTCGACTCAGAGAACATCAAGTCAAAAAAATTGAAAAGTTTTTGAAAACTCACCAATTAGACCATCAAATTTTTTCTGAATCACATTTAAAAAAAATGATTCGTGAACGACTGACGGAATGCGTCAACTCCTTTTCTATCGATCAAGCGCGATTATTGGAACAAACGACGCAGACACAGATGTTAACGGAAATAATATCTTTGGCGAAGCGAGAGAAGGCGTATTGTCTTGACGACCTTATCAAATTGATCCAACGAGGAGATGAGCAGGTTGAGGAATTGATTGAGTTGTATGAAATTCAGCCAGATGATTTTCAACAGATGTTACCACCAAGCGTTTTGATGCGTGAACTTCCCGTTGCTTTGCATTCACTTCTCGAAACAGATCCATGGACACCTTCCTTAAAACGTCTCGTGAAAATTCAAGGGCGAAGTTCTCGGTTCGAGCACGATCCTTGGGTAACAGATCTTGATCCACTGGTAGAGAAACTGACGAGCTCTCTAATGATTGATCGAAACAGTAAGGAGCATGGTCTGTTCCTTTATGAGTTTGTAAAACTATTTGGGATGGTAAATACTCCATTGCTTGCAGAATTATTCATTGAATTGAAACAGGGAAGGATATTTTTACAATTGACGCATCCTCAACAGCAACGACTGATTGAAACGATCGGAACGCGTGTGGCACGCATGTCGAATGATCAACTCGTGAATGAATTAAAGTTAACAAAACAGCGGCTCGTGAATGATCTTCTTGCAGATAAGATGCCATCAAGGCTTTCAACGGAACTCGGGATCGAGATGCTTAATGCAACCGTCGGC
This sequence comes from Candidatus Uhrbacteria bacterium RIFOXYB12_FULL_58_10, assembly GCA_943359455.1. GTDB lineage: Bacteria > Patescibacteriota > Patescibacteriia > UBA9934 > GWF2-40-263 > YC12-FULL-57-11. The sequence continues at coordinate 28,537 of CALRHL010000007.1, read as the reverse complement.
GTGACGAGATGGAAGCGAGAAGAAGACCGGCCAGATGCACTCGTCGAAAAATTACGAAAAACGATGCTGGTTTCATCTTATGATCTCATTCCACCAGATGCGTATTTTGATAGCAGAGATCCCCAAAGAGCCGGAATGCAACTAACCGTTCGTCGTGCACACAAACGTCGTGCTCCACGTGAGGATCGAAAACGAATTCAAACAGACATAGACAGGATTCTTACACAAGATTCTTCGTCAGGTGAAAAGGGATTTTTTCAACGCCTTGAGCGTGCGGCTGAGCTTGCATGGAATGAGGAAGGCGAAGAAGGGATCCTGGAGAAAATTCATGCGCTTAATAACATCAGGAGGGAAGATATAGAGCACCTCACCAATGCAGAAGAACGCGGAGTGTGGTTACAAGAGCAGATGGAAGTTCTTGTGGAAAATGAAACGGTGCTTTCAAAAGATGATTGGCTTGCCATATCGTTACGTCATTTGTTATCTATCAAAGGAAACGATTGGGCTCAAGATTTGGTTCATGTTGTCCGTCAAAAACGAGGTTTGGCTCAAGAGCGACTGGAGCAGATTACGGATGCGTTGCGATTTTACTTATTTGAACATTATCTGGCAGATGATCAGGTCGGCCATGATGTCGGACATCTACCTTTTAGTCGTAAACTGACGAGTGTTTTGCAAAACGCGTGGGAGCTGGATCGTTCACAACAAGAAAATCATCCGGCGTTTGTGATGATGGAAAAAATTAACCGGTTAAGTTCCCAACTTGAGACGATTGTGTATGATGATGAAACACGCATCGATCTCGTCGCGACAGGTGGTGTGTTGCGTTTGTTTTCTGGAGATGTTGGTGATGCGTGTTACAACAGCAAACATGAACAGCTTGCAAAAGGAGAATATCCTGGTGTTCGCTCACTCATGTTTGTCACGCACCGCGGAGATGGTAAAGAACGTCTGGTTGGAAGTGTGTTGTTTATTGAAGCAGAGACAAAAGATGGAAAACGAGTGTTGGTGATTCGTGCAAACAATCCAAGACAAAATTTGCTCAGTGTTGTGTCAGTGGATGATTTGGTAGAGCAAACAATTCAAGCAGCCATACGTGTTGCGAAGCGTGGTGGATTCGATTTTGTTGTTCTTCCTATGGATGAAGCAGGACAAAGTTCGTCGAACCGCAAAGAGGTAAGTGTCTTATATAAAAAACATTTTCGAACAAATCAACGCATTGCATTGAAACGATCTCCAGAGACGGCATTTAATGGGTACGATCTGACAGATCCAAAAGGTCAGCATGGGGTTGTGGTGGTGTGGGAAAAGAAATAAAAAAGAGGGACAAGAGGCCAAAGCCATCATTGTCCCTTTTAGAAAGTGGTGAGATTAAACGACACATCTTCTCACCTTGCACAGTCGCCTTTTTAGGGGCGGACGTAAGGGCTTGCGACCCCGACCGTGCTTTTAACCTTTCCGTATGTCACCCACCTCACGGCGATGACCAGATGGAATTCTGTCGTCAGGAGCTACCCCGACTTAGGACACGGGAACCTTCTCCGCTTCGCCACCCAGGTTGTACGACCTAGATGGTTGGCAGGTCGGACATGTGGGGGAGCTGCCCACACATCCGATTTTTTACTCCGACTTTACGCCAGAGGAGGCTCATCAATTCCCGTGAACGCGTTCGACGTATGCTCCAGCTTAGCTACATTGGCTGGTGGCAATTGTCGGTCTCGAACGCAGAGGGTGACTCACCCAAACCAACGCATTGTCTTTGTCTTTGGTATCGACTTGGACAACTAACTTTCGCAAGGGTACCACCCCTTTTGAACATTCCTTAACATGTGTTGCATCCGGAGCAATTTCCGGCACATATCTCAGAACGTGGCGCTATGAAGTTGACTTGCGTCAGCTCCCCTGGTTTTTGCCGCCCCAGAGTTTATGCCCGTTACCGGGTTTATCTTTGCATGCCGACCCAGAGGGCCAGCACACGAGTTGTGCCAAGCACCTCAGAGAAGACATTGCTGTTTTCCTCCCTTCCAGCCGTGACTCAGTCGCGACGGGGAGGGAGGTGAGGACGCATCAGAATGCGTCTACTACGTCCTCGAGAAAAGGGCGTGCGGTTTCGAATCGCTTTGATTCCGCAAGCCGGCTTGTCGTGCATTGTACGTACCGAGCCTAATCTGCCTTCCACATCACGATCGAGTCGCGAATGGAAGGGCTACCGGATGCAGCGCGGCCGGATGCGCGCGCGGAGACGACGCAAGGAAGGGCGTTGTCGGGGTGGTAGTCTGTGTGGCCATTGAGGATAGTCGGCGTACCGGCGGTCCTCTTGGCTCCAGTGAACTCTGAGCGATGCAAGTGGGGCGATTCCGAGGATGGCCCGGACGCGGTTCACCTCCTCGAGGCCGTGCATGAGCACGGACACGTTCAACCAAATATCGTTAGCCAGCAGGGCTCCGCCGCCCATCCCTCCGGGGACGCCGCCGACGGGCCGCCAGCCTCGGACGTATGTCTCGCTGTCACGCCAAGAAATTGGCTTGGCGGGAGTGTGCTCGACGAGTACGCCGCGCGGAGCGGCGTCTTGTGCGCGTTCGAGCGCCTCGCGCGCCTCGAGAAAGACTGCCAATTCGTCTTCGGTCGCGACCCCGGCGTATACCGCGGTCGCGTCGAGCGGTCCGAAGTCCTGAATGATGTACGTCTGAGTTCCGTCCGGCTGCTTCCAGTTGAGCCGGTCGATGTGTGCGAGTGCTTTACGAACTCGCTTGCGCCGTGCCCAGGTGGGCATGAGGTGAGCTGGGACGGTGGCGTAGATCTGTCCGCCCCAGTCCCCTTCGAGCACAAACCACTGACGAGGGGACGAAGAAGAAGCTTGCGTTGAATTCATGTATTCCTCCCTTCCGATCACCATTCGACAAGCTCATGATGATGAGGAGGGAGGGGCCAAGTAGCGAGTACTTGGCAGAGGGGGTGGGGTCAGCGACCGACGTTGGTGAGGCGAATATACAAGCCCTAATTCCTAATGCTTCAGCTTTGAGTATTCAGACCTAAGGCTTTTAAACCTTGAATCCTACAACTCGCTGTCGCTATCGGGAGCGTTGTATCGATATCCGGTTAAGGATATCGAAATCCTTTTGGGATTTTTTCGCGACCTTTCCTTCCCCTTCACGACCGAAGTCGATCCAGTTCCAGTTGGTCTACTCACCTCAGTGCGGCCGCCTTCCCCAAAGGGAAATGGGCGGAGGGGGCTAGGCCAGAGCCACCGTATTTCGGTGGTTGGCCTCCTCCAGCAGCTCGTTCAGCTCCTCGCACTGGGCGCGGAGTGAGGCGAGGTGCAGGACGCGCTCCGGCTCGGAGTAGGCAGAGCACCAGTTGACCGTCACCATGACGGGCTGGCGGTCGGCACTGTACTCCCCCGTGTGCTGCCGCTCTGGGCCGCGACGGGTCGAGAGAGATGTGACATACACGATCTCCCCCTTCAGCTCTTCCTGGCGGCGAATCACCTCGGTCAGAGGCATCGCGCGGCCCTGCCAGGTGACGGTCGCCGTTGCGTTAGCAACAGCGATGGCCGTCTCGAGGCGCACCAGCTCGTCGATCTTGGCCTTGCGGTCCAAGTCAACGATTGTGAAGTCGAAGTCGCGCGAGGCTCCTTCGATCCACGTCGCACACCCGGTGGCGCGCTTGCTCAGATCGGAGATCTGGCCCTTCAACTGCTTGCGGGTACGCAACGCCTTCGCAATGGAGATGGAACGCATGGGAACTCCTGGATAGAACGTATCGGCGACATTGCCACGTTCCTCCCTCCTGAATATGTTCTCTAGGAACATATTCAGGAGGGAGGTGAGGACGCATCAGAATGCATCTACTGCGTCCTCGAGGCGTGTGCGGTTCGGATGACTCCGATACCCGCGAGTGGTAGGTTCAAGCTAGAGTGCGTACCCAGCCCAGTCCACTCTTCCGCTGTAGAGGGCGGAACCCTGCTGTTTTGCAACAGGACTTGGCGGAAGGATGGGGTTACTCATCTCCACGTGGGTCTCGCACTACCTGTTCCACAGGTTTGTTGCAGTGGATATTGTCGGAACGCTCTACGGGGCGTCCTATCGTCTCCTTAGAACTTCATCCATCACTCACCGCTTTCCCGTCTTTGTGTGGCCACACATTGATGGGGTGGTGGGACAGCATGAAGTCCTTTCGCATTTCGACAATCGTAGGCGGTGACTCCATAAAGCGCCGCTTTGTTGACTGTCTGGGAGCGAACCTCCAGTAGCTTTCTACCCTAGTGCTTTCTCGTAAGGCGCCTGCAAGCACCCCACGTTATCCGGGCCTTTGGTCGACCCAGGAAACTGATCACGACATCGCACCTGGGGGATGCTAAATCGCGATCATTTTTCTGAGCCGACAAAAAAACCCGGGGCGTAAACATTTCTGTTTCGCTTGCCCCAGGTTTTAATTTTCGTGTCTCTGAATCTCTCCTCTCGATCTTGATCAGCTCTGGTGTTAACCGATCACTGAACTCATCTTCGTAACAGCATGGTAGCACAGCTTTAAAAGTTTGTCAATGGGTTGGTGTACAAAGTATATATATTTGGCTGAGTTTAGAGAAAAAGTAGAAGTAAAAAGTAAAATGTAAAAGGTTAAAATGAATGAGTTCTATCCATCAGGATTGACAAGTTACCAGTTTTATGGTAGACTATTTTTGCAATCGTGAGGCTTGGCATTTCGTTTAGCAACGCGGTTTGCGATCACAATGAAGGGTACGGAGGTGCCCATGTTCTAGTCAAAACCCAAGGAGATCCCCGACCGTTCAGCAAGCACCCACGAATCCGTGGCTGAACAGTAAGATCCAAAACAAGAACTCACAATCACAAAGATGAATGAGAGTATGACGGCCGGTAGCAGTGTTCTACATGGCGATTGGTCGTCACTTGAGCGACATGTCTCAGGAGACTTGTCAGGATCAAACTGTCTTCCACGGAGGTGCGCATGTGGTAACAGTCGGGCTCTGTTGATCGGTACGCGTTCTGCGGCGATCAACATCCTATTGTACGGATGTCACTGACGTCCTTAGAGTAAGCAAAACAACGGCGATAAGCCGTTGTTTTGAATTCAAAATTTTTTTAATATTATGAATGGCAAGAAGACGCCCATGCAGCCATAAAGAGTGTTCGCATGGTATCTGCAACAGATTTACTTTCTAATACGACAACCACGGGGTGTCCAATAAACGTCATGAGTGAAACAAAATCTCCGTAGATAGAAATGTCGCCGTGAAACTCACCAAACGTTTCATCGAGTTTGCAATACTCTACATCGTCTCGACGATTGCGAATTTCTCCACGATGCAAGAGACGTAGTGTTTTAATACTTTTCCATGAAACAGATTTGCGAGATTTTTGAATGGTGTCTGAGGTTAAGTGTTTATAGACATCATCGAGATTGGAAATTTCAAACATGGTGTCAGGGTTTGCTTTTGACAATTGATCAAAATACGCAGGAAGAGCTTCTTCTCCATCATACACTTTTACCACAGGCTTGATTCCTCCCGTCATGAGTTGGAGTGTTCCGACCATTCCTTCAATATCAGAAAGAGTGGAAGAAAATTTTTGTTGCTCCTCCTTCAAATAGGAAACGATCCGTGATGGATCCTCAGAAGCAAACAAATGTTTCTTTCCAGACAAAGATGAAGACATGAGCCCACGTTTTTGTAACATTTCAATTGCTTCGTAAGCAGCTGTACGTGATATTTTTGCTTTCTGGGCAATGTGTTGAACAGTTGCAGGACCGAGTTCAAGAGTAGACAAATACACTTTCGATTCACTCGGAAGCAAACCGACATTTGCAAGTAATTTTTGAATATCTTTTGCCATATTTTTATCCTTCTCCTGCGGTTCTTAATACCTCATCAGCGGTCGTGAGTCCATCTAGTACTTTTAGCATTCCATCCTGTTGCATCGTACACATTCCTTGTTGCTTCGCCAACACGCGGACTTGGTACTCGTCGATTTTTTCTGACAGGGCAGCACGGATGATGTCGGTCATGATGAGGACTTCATAGATTCCGACACGGCCTTTATAGCCGGTGTTATTGCACACTTCGCACCCTTTTCCTTTGTAGAATTTCCACTGACTTTCTTCTGCAATAATTTCTCCTGATTCTTTTGGAATATCCAGTAAAATCTTTTTCACCCGTTCATACGTTTCAGGATCAAGTTTTGTTTCTTCCTTACACGCAGGGTGAATTTTTCGTGTGAGACGTTGTCCAATGACACAGTTGAGAGCAGGGGAAAGCAAAAATGGTTTTACGCCCATCGCGATAAAACGTGGCAAAGCTCCGGCAGCATCGTTGGTGTGGAGTGTTGAAAGCATCAAGTGTCCAGTGAGCGCTGCATTGATTGCTGTCTCGGCTGTCTCAAGGTCGCGGATTTCACCGACCATTACGACATCAGGATCTTGGCGCAAAATAGAACGCAATCCACTTGCGAATGTGTAATTTTTTGTGTGATCGATTTGGGACTGGTTGATTCCCGCAAGTTTGTATTCAACAGGATCTTCAAGGGTGATGATTTTTTCATCAGGCGTGTTGAGTTTACGCAGAACCGCGTAGAGCGTTGTTGTTTTCCCAGATCCTGTTGGACCGGTCGTGATAATCATGCCGTGTGGTTTGTCGACTTCATGAATGAGTTTTTTTTCAACGAGTGGACGGAAACCGAGCTGAGAGAATTCAACCGCGATGGAACTTGGACGCAGAAGACGCATAACAACGGATTCACCCCAAGCCGTTGGAATCGTTGAAACACGAACGTCTGTGTCACCAGATTTGAGAAAGATAGTAAGACGACCGTCTTGTGGGCGTTCGGTTACGTTGATTTTCAAACCAGAAATAAGTTTGATGCGTGCAATAATTTTTTTCCAGAACTCATGTGGAAGTTCGCCAACATCTTGGAGGACACCGTCGATGCGGAAGCTGATGACCACACGCTTTTCTTCTGCTTCGATGTGAATGTCGGACGTTCCGAACTCAATCGCTGCGGCCATGACGATTGTCATAATGTCAGACACGGACGCTCTACTCAATACTTTTTGAATATCCGCATAAGACTTCAGCTCTTTTTGAAATCGTTCGAGCTCTTCGTCGCTAACACGGACCCCCTTCATGACAATTTTAAACTTCGGGAGTGTTTCATACATTTTGATGCCGACACGCAAAGACTCCTCAGAAATTTGATACACTCCACCTGCCGCTTGTGTACGCTCAGCAATTTGAAAAATAAGCTCCTTGATTTTTTCATCATCAGGATTCACAGCTGCAATACGAAAATCGGATCCTGTGCTCAAAAAACAGACCGCTTTAAGTGTCTCAGCTTGCTCCTGAGGAACTTGCATGAGCGCCTCCGGACTAATTGGGAATCCTTTGAGATTCACGTATTGTCTCCCCGCAGACGTTGCTTTACGCTTTGTTTCATCTTCGGACTCACGCAAGCGAACCTCTTTCATTTTTTCATCAAATTTTTCTTGTACAGAAGATTCTGGACCCGTCTTTCCACTACTGACGGTTTTTCCGCCAGACGAGGCAATCAGATCTTCGATCGATTGGGTGAGTTTGGACATATCATCTGCATTATAGCACAGGAACGGAAAAGGCCAGGAGGCAATAGGCCAGAAGGCCAGAAGGTTTTTCCTCCGTGCCTAAAGCCTAAAGCCTTCTGGCCAACTGTTTTTATTTCCCAATCCAAATTCGATGCAATTTTGAGATGATCTTTTTTCTTGGTGCAACCGCGTGTTCGTAGAAACGGACCCAGACGGCGTATTGGAACGTTGTGGTGGCTCCTGCAAAGACAGCCAGCAGAAAGAAAAGAGCGATGACTCCGAGAATGTTCAGGACGGTAAAGAAGAAAACGCTTTTTGACACGAGGGCGACGGTGGCGAGAACGGCGAATGGGAGAGAGAAAATCATGATCGTTGCGAGAAACCCGACAATGGCAGCGAGAACAGCGGCGAAAAGAATGGCGCCTGTTTCGAAGGTGGCGAGCGCATGAGACCGAAAGAGGTTTACGGCATGGTGAATGGAATCGAAGGTATGGTCGCCTGTTCGGACAGAGTGAATAGAAGCAAGAATAAAGAGCGTTGCGACGATAATCGTGAGTGGAAGAATGATGAGGAATGTGATGAGACTCACAAAGATTCCTGTTGCTCCTCCTGTTTGAATGAGCAGAAGAAGGGGAACGGCGGCAATGAGTGTGAGTAGAGCGTGAATGAATTTGTGCAGTACGTTAAGTGGAAGCAGATGCCAAAAGGTGTGGTTCCCGTGTAAATAGGCGTTACGGTCAGAAATGGGTTTGGGTCCGCATCCTGCAATAAGTGCTCCTTGAGAAACAATGGATGCAATAATAATGACGATACCGATGAAGATGACGAGCGTTGCGGCTCCGGTCAGACGGTTTGGATCGAATGCGGTAACGTGTTTCACCAGTTGGCCAAATACTTCTGCGCCCGTGAATGTTCCGCGTAAAATATCGAGATACACATCGCGAATCACGACAAGATTACGAAACCCTTTTGCCGCCATTTCGCACACTCCTCCTGTTGATAACACCGCGGCGAACAAACCAAAAACCCACAACGCCTTTCGCTCGATCGTCAAACGCCACGCGTCAACAAACAAAGTACGATAAACAGATGTGGGTAATTTTTTGGCCATAGTCCTCCTCTATGAACCTTTACGCAAAGATCGCTTCAAAGGCATCTTTCTCAATCGTTTCTTTTTCGAGCAAGATGTTTGCAATCGCGTCGAGGTATTTCTTTTCTTTCTGAATGATACCACGAGCGACTTCCATTGCGCCATGTACAAGCTTGGTGACCTGTTCGTCGATGTCTTGCGCCGTCTTTTCAGAATAGTTGCGTGTCTCGTGCAATTCCTTTCCAAGGAAGATCATTTCTTCTCGTTCACCAAATGTGCGAGGCCCAAGTTCGCTCATTCCGTAACGGACGACGAGCTGTCGTGCGAGTTGATTGCAATGTTTGAGATCGCTACTGGCACCCGTTGTAATATCTCCAAACGTTTCTGATTCGGCGACGTATCCACCAAGCGACATCGCAAGGTCTGCAAGGAACTGTTTGCGGCGATGCAAGCGACGGTCTTCACTTGGGAGTTTCATCGTGTATCCTCCTGCGGTCCCACGACTGATAATCGAAACTTTGTGAACCGGATCAGCGTCTGGAAGCATTTTTGCAACGAGTGCATGTCCCGCTTCATGATAGGCCGTAATTTTTTTCTCCTCCGCGTTCATGACGTAGCTTTTTCGTTCTGGTCCGAGCAGTACTTTTTCAATCGAGATGAGAACATCTTCCCCTGTGACGACTTTTGCGTTAATGCGTCCTGCGCGAATTGCCGCTTCGTTTAATAAGTTCATGAGGTCTGCTCCAGAAAATCCAACAGTTCTTTGTGCGACACGACGCAGGTCGACATCCTCGGTAAGGGGTTTGCCAATTGCATGCACTTTGAGAATCGCTTCACGTTCGTTGATGTCTGGAAGATCGAGGGTGACGCGACGGTCGAAACGACCTGGACGAAGGAGGGCAGGATCGAGAACGTCTGGACGGTTTGTCGCCGCAATAACGATCACTCCAAGGTTTGGTTCAAATCCATCCATCTCGGTGAGGATCTGGTTAAGGGTTTGCTCGCGTTCGTCGTGTGATCCACCAAGACCAGAACCGCGCTGGCGACCGACCGCATCGATTTCATCAATAAAGATAATACACGGTGCGCTTTTTTTTGCTTTCGAAAACAGATCACGAACACGTGAAGCTCCAACACCGACGAACATTTCAACGAATTCGGAACCTGAAATATAGAAGAAAGGAACTTCAGCTTCTCCAGCAACCGCGCGAGCCAAAAGAGTTTTACCTGTTCCTGGAGGACCCATGAGCAAAACACCTTTTGGAATTTTTGCTCCAAGATCAGCAAACTTTTTTGGATTTTTTAGAAACTCTACGATTTCCGAAAGCTCTTCCTTGGCTTCTGTTGCACCCGCGACGTTCGTGAAGTTTACCTTTTTGTTTTCTTTATTAAATTCTTTCACACGTGATTCTCCAAATGACATCGCACTTTTGTTTGCTCCTTGCATTTGGCGCAACATGAACAGGAACAGCACGAGCAAAAGAATTATCGGGAGAAGAGAAGGGATGATATAACCGATCATGTAACTCTTGAACGAACGATCCGCAACGGAAATATTTGCCGCTTTCAGCTGGTCAGGTGTTACTCCGTAACTTGTAAGAAGTTCCTCGACGGTTCCAGATCCTTGCGTGGATGTTTTTGCCTTCACGCCATCTTGCATTTCCGCCGTAATCTCATTTCCCTCAACGGAAAGTGATTTAACCGTCCCTTTTTCAAGTCGATCAACAAGCTGGCCAACAGAAATTTCTTCTGTCTTTGCTGTTTTGACTGACTGTTGAGAAAACAATGCCCCAACAACAATGATGGCAAGGATTCCGATTATGATGTTTTTTGAGAGTGGCTTCATAAGGAATTACTCAGCAATTTCCTTAATTTCTTCAGGAGTTGGAATTTCCTCCGCATCAGAAGTTTCCTTCAGCGCTTTCAACGACAACCCCAACCGATGTTCATTTGGTTCTATAGAGATAATTTTGAATGTGAGTTTATCGCCAGATTTTGCAATCGTATTTACATCGACTCCTGGCTTGTCTATGATTTCAGAAACGTGCGCAAGGCCGTGGATTTCTGGATCGAGTTCCACGAAAAAGCCGAATGGATTTACTTTGAGCACGGTTCCTTCGACCGCATCGCCAACTTTGTAACGCTTTTCAATGTCCGCCCATGGATCACGAACGAGTTTTTTCATGGAGAGAAATATTTTTGATCCTTCAATACCGATGATTTCTGCAGAAACAGTCTGGCCGATCTTCAATAGATCGCGAGGATGATCAATTCGTTGCCAGGCGATTTCAGAAATATGTACAAGGCCTTCAAGCGCACCAAAGCGAACAAATGCGCCGAAGTCGGCAAGCGCGGTGATTTCTCCCTCGACCGATGAGCCAACGCGGTACTGAGCAATGACACTCTTCTGGCGATCTTCCCAAACAGATTTTTCAGAGACGATGAGCTTTTCGTCCTGCTCATTTACATCAATCACTTTTACGGGGAATGTCGCGCCAACATACGACTTTAACTTCTCAAAAATTTTATTCTTATCGCCACCGGTGACGCGTGGGTAATGATCTGGTGAAAGTTGAGAGACAGGAAGAAAACCCGTGACATGATTCACACGAACGATCAATCCACCTTTGTTTGCTTCGGTAATTTTAACATCAATAATTTTTCCTGTCGTAAACAACTCACGTAAGTCTTCCCATGCGCGTTTTTGACCAGCAAAGCGGAACGAAAGTTCCATCTCGCCATTTTCATTTTCAAGATCAATGACCGTTGCTTCTACCTTATCTCCCACGTTCAAATCATCGTACTGTGCAGATTCAGAAAAAATTTCGCGTCCGCGAATCACTCCGGTTGTCATCCCTTCAATATCAATACGAACTTCGCGTCGATCTGCAGAAATGATCTCTCCTTTTACAACATCTCCAATTTTAGGAATTTTGAGATATTCTCCATCCTCCATGAGTTGTTGAAATTCTGTGAGATCGGCGGTGGTTGCTGTGTCTGTAGATGACATAAAATATTCCGGCAGGAGACTCGACAAAAATCGAGTGGCCCACAGGTGCTAATAATAAGTAAGTGCGAAGAGTATAAAGGAATAGACGGAATTTGGCAATGATTTGGTGTTCTGTATGAAAAAACCACTCAGATGAGCGGTTTTGGCTTGTTTCTTCCGAAATAGGCGATTCCGGCGATGAGAGCGTTGACACAGGTGAGATAGATTGGGAAGGAAAGATTTTCAGCGGTGAACGTTTCGTTTGAGAAGACAGCGAGAGCGGCAGCAACCGTGATGATGAGCCAAGGACCGTATGCTTCGGAACGGGGGTTGCGCCAAGTTTTGATGATGGTTGGGATGGCGGCGATGAAATCAGCGGTGATATCGAAGGCAAGGGCGATCGGACCGTTTTTCGTGAAGGCAAAGAAGGCGATGGCGATAAGCGCGATGGCGAGGCAAGATTTTTCAATCCAGCCAAATTCTTTGGAACCATAACCCATCAGACACAATATCACGACGAAACTTGTGTTAAACGTCATGGCGATGAGCAGGATGACAGACCAGGAGAATCCTGAAGAGGAGCTCGCTTGAATCCAAATCGCGACGAGTTGAATGAGTGTCCAAAGAGTCCAAGAAATGATATTCGGTTTTGTTTCCCGTTTCAGGATGCTTTTTACGTACGGGATGATTGCGTACAGTTGGATCAGTCCCGCGGTGATGCCAGTGAGCAGATGCCAGTTCATAGTTGATACAAGCGTAGCACCTTTGACTTTTTTATGAAAATGTATATAATGCTGATGCTTTGGAGTAAAAAGTGCATTTCACACAGGCAAATGTTCTCGTGACACTGGTGAGCGGAGAAGAGGAAGCGAAACGGGTGATGTTTGGTGCAGGAGCGGCGCCTTGCCACACGCTGCTTGTGAACGCCGCACGGCATGGGAGCATTGATGAGTTTCTGCGGCTCACCAAAAGACTTCGTGCAAGTTTCGAGCGTGCGGACCAAGCATCGACTATGGAATCAGGTCGTTTGCGCATCGGTCGCGCGAACATCGGTTCTGGAACAACGCTTGGAGATCTCGGCGGATGGAATTCGCTTGATGCGATCCTCATGGCCGATTCCTTCGATCACTTCAGCGACCTCTTCCACGAACTCGACAACTCTAGCTGCTGAGCTGACAATCGTCGGCTCTTTTTGTTTTCTTATTCGTCATACGTTTCGATCAGGTGATTGAAACGTATGACTGATACTTGAAAAGAAAAATCCTGATCAATTGTCTGATCAGGAAGATAGGCTTAGATGTACGGCTTGCGGCCGAGTGCGCGTTGTTGCGCGTCGTACTTTGCCTCGCTCGGGAGCGGGCGGTCTTTGCGCCGCTGGCCTCGGTAGGATCGGTGGTAGCCTTTCAGCTTGCGCTGGGTGTGGCCCGTGAGCGAGTGGAAGTATTCGCTTTCCTCGTCGCTCATCGCGGTCTGGATCTCGCCGTCTTTCCAGTACAGGACTCCGCAGCGGTCGACGACCTTGCGGTCGTTTGCGAATCGGTCGGATTTCAGTTCTTTGTAGTACCGGGGCAAGACGTTCGACCGTTCGGACTTGAAGTCCGATGCTCGGCAGAACTTTCCTTCGTCGTCGACGATGAAGTCTCTGCTTCCGTTGTGGTGATCAGAGATCAAGCTCACCTGTCCGCGTGCGTGGTCGTTGACCAAGTGCCGCCCGGCGATCGAGTTACGGTCGAAGCGACACAGCTTGTGCCAGACTTCCTCCCAGTCTTTTCCGACGTGTGCGTCGAGCCAGCTTTCGAGCGTGCCCAAGTGGTCGTCGAATTCGGGGGAGATGTGCTCACGGACCGGTTCGACGAGGTTTCCGCCGACCGATTCGGTTTCCATCACGATCACTCCGAGCTCGAAATCGAGTCGCGGGTGCAGAATTTCGCCATCGTATTCTGAGATCATCTTTGCGACGTACCGCTTGACCTGTCGCCGCTCGACCCTCGTCGAGTACCGGCGTTGCCACTTGTTGTAGTTCGTTCGCCCGCCCTGAATGATGGCGCGAGCGAGGTTTTTGACGGCCATGAGAACCTCCTTTATAGAGTACTCATGTGCACCTCCGATTGTTGGTAGTTGGGGGTTGGTAGTTGGTAGTTGGTAGTTTGGGATAGAACTCAGAGTCAAATAATAACAAAAAAACTGACGATTGTCAACCGAGCTGAGCCCGGAGTCAATCGTCAGCAGATCGAGCTGAGCTCGATGAGCCTTTATTCCTTGATGATCGGAGTCGCGGCGAAGTTGCCACGGACAGGGGCGCGAGCGAGGATGTTTCGCTGGATGAGCTCCGGGAGAGCTTTGAAGAACGTCATCTCTTCGGGTGCGAGTGCTGCGTCCTGTCGGTATGACGTTTCGGACTTTTTCCAGAACGTCGGACGACCCGAGTTCGGATCGGTTCCGTTGAACTGAGTTTCGACATGGCGGACGGGGACGAACCAGAAGAGCACTCCAGACACCTTGCCGACGATTCGCTTCTCGAGAAAGGTATCCAGCTGCTCCTTGGGGAACAGGCGAGCCAATTCGTGTTCCGATTTTCCTTTCTTGAGGAGCTGCCTGTGGATGCGAGTCACGTCACTCATCTCGTGCTTGCGCAAGATACCGTCGTCGTCGACAAAGTACGGACCGCCGTTGTCGATGATCGCGTTGATGAGGTTGTCCCCAGCACGACGTCCTGTCGGACGGAGCATGAGCGGATGGTCACACAGTTCCTTGTACAGATCGTCGAAGCGCGTGCCAGGATTGGCATCGGTCAGTTTGACTGATGCACCGACCGCCGCGGCTTCGATTCGTTTTGTGATCGCCCGAAGGTCGATTTCGACCCGTCGATCACGCGATGAACCGCCGCGAAGTTTGCGTCGCATGGGTTCGATTGTTCCACCAGACACGCCACTCGTTTCCACTTCATCCATGTAGACTCCCGCCGTTAGGCTCCAGAAAGATACCAGCTTGCTAGCAGATTGTCAATGAATCGGGTATGATCTTCGTATATGTCCCATCCATTTGATTCTCACCTAAAGGAATATCAGTTCGCCATCGATCATCTTGCTCCGACGGTGCCGACAGCGATCAAGGAACAAGCACAAAAAATGCATAATGCTTTGCTTGCGAATCTGTCTGCGACAGACGAGGAAATCGACTCAGCTCTGTTTCAGACGGGGATCGCTGAGTACCCTCATCGGCATGCGTTTAAGGAGATGACATCAGGCGACGTGGAAGCGCGACGAGTCGAGATTGTGTTTGAGCATGTGGAGCCAGAGGTTGCAGAAAAAGTGAAAAAATTTATTGAGTCACAAGTGACGATCAACGAGCTTGTGAAAAGTCAATTGTTCGAGACGGATTTTACGCCTGAAGAGCGTCATCAAATTGAAGATGCTCTCCTTGATGCTGATATTCACATCAAAGAAGAGTTTGGTAAAGAAGTGGTAGCTGATGCAAAGACGTACGACGTGCTTGTGAAAAAATGGGAAGGAACGCGTGATGCGATCGTGACAAAAATTGCTGAGCTTGATGCGCTTAAATCGCGTGACGAAAAATGGCGCGAAGAAATTGAAGGGAAAGTTAGTCGCCTCCGCGAGGGGTTTCTCGTGACCGAACCAGACGTCACGCAAGACGAAGTTGAACACGAAATCGAGTACTGGAAAGGAACGTTTGGGGATGAAGTATGATCTTGTGAGTTTGTGTTGAACATGGTACGATCTTGGCGTTAATCATGAATGATGTATGCAAATTTCTTGGCTTGGGCTTTCGTGTTTTGAGATAACGACCAATACAGCGAATGGGGAAGTAACGGTGGTGACGGATCCGTATGATAACGAGACTGGCCTTCGGTTTCCGCGGTCACTCGAAGCGGATGTTGTTTGTGTGTCGCATGCGGAAGGAGATGCAAATAATTTGTCTGCCGTTGGAGGAGATCCATTTGTGGTTGCGATGCCTGGGGAGTACGAAGTGAAAGATGTGTTTGTGTATGCGAGTCAGGTAGGAGAAACACGCGTGTTTCGTATTGAGTCGGAAGGACTTCACATTGCACATTTAGGATCGCTTAATCGTGAGTTGACTGACAAGGAGCTCGAACAGCTCGGCACGATTGATATTTTGATGATTCCCGTTGGAGGTGGCCGTGTGCTGTCCCCAAAACTTGCTTCTGTCGTGATCGCGCAAATAGAACCGCGCGTTGTGATTCCAATGACACACGGTATTGCAAATATGAAAGAAAAATTTGCAACAGCTGATGATTTCTGCAAAGCAATCGGTACCTGTCGACGAGAGACATCGAGCAAGTATAAAGTGTCGAGAAAAGATTTGCCGGAAGAAGACATGATGATTATGGAACTGACAAGAGCATGAGACTATGTCTTCCACAATACACCATCTCAAACATCGCGATCGTGTCGCGTTTATCACCTGCACCTCTCTCGCCCTGCTCATCGTGGTAGGGATGTGGATTTGGTCGGTGATGTCTGTTGTGAACTCAGGAGTTGTTGGAACAAAAGCGTTGTTGTCTGATCTAGGAGAAACAGCAAGTTCAGCGCGGCAACAGGTTGCACCGCAAGAAGAATCTGTTCAGGCGGTTAAAGATGGGTTGAAAGAGTTGGTTGGCCCAAAGATTGCAGAGTTGGAGCAAAAGCAAGAGATTATTGGAGCGATGGCAGAGAAGATAAAAGAAGGTTTAGAGGTCACTGAATAACTATTTATTATGGCGAAAACACAGAAAAACGAACGCGATCCAGAAGATAACTTGCTTGGACATGTTGACCCACGCTCTATTGTTGAGGAGATGAACACGTCGTATCTCGACTATGCGATGTCGGTGATTGTTGGTCGTGCTCTGCCAGATGTTCGTGATGGTTTGAAACCAGTGCATCGTCGTATTTTGTATTCGATGTGGCAGACAGGATTACGGTCAAGCGCGAAATTCAAAAAGTGCGCGACCGTGGTTGGAGACGTGCTTGGAAAATATCACCCACATGGAGATTCAGCAGTGTATGAATCGCTTGTTCGTATGGCACAAGATTTTTCTTTGCGCGATCCGCTTGTGCGCGGGCAGGGAAACTTTGGTTCGCTCGATGGAGATCGCGCCGCGGCGTATCGTTATACGGAAGCAAAACTTTCTGAAATTTCTGAGACGCTTCTTTTGGATATTGAAAAAGATACGGTCGATTTTATTCCAAACTTTGATGGTTCACACAAAGAGCCAAAAGTCCTTCCAGCAAAATTGCCAAACTTGCTTATCAACGGCACGGTCGGAATCGCGGTTGGTATGGCCTCGAATCTTCCCCCACATAATTTGGGAGAGGTTTGTGATGCCGTCTTGCACCTCATCGAGAATCCTGACGCGGCTATTGAGGATCTGACTCAGTTCGTAAAAGGTCCTGATTTTCCAACGGGTGCGATCGTGTATGGAGCGAAGGATTTGAAACAGGCGTATGCAACGGGTAAGGGAGGAATCGTCGTTCGTGCCAAGACAGAAATTGTTGAGGATAAAAAAGGAAATTTTGTTATTCTCGTGCATGAAATTCCGTATCAGGTGAACAAATCGACGCTTATTGAACGTATTGCGGACAATGTTCGGGATAAGAAAATTGAAGGGATTCGTGATTTGCGTGATGAGTCCAACAAGGACGGGGTGCGCATTGTGATTGAGTTGAAGAAGGACGCGTATCCAAAAAAGGTTTTGAACCGTTTGTATCAAACAACACAACTTCAAGAAAGTTTTCATTACAACATGCTCGCGCTCGTTGATGGAATTCAGCCGCGCGTCATGAATTTGAAAATGATTCTCGATGAGTATTTGAAGCACCGAAGAGAAGTCGTGAAGCGTCGCACACAGTTTGAACTGACTCGTGCCCAAGAACGCGCACATATTTTGGAAGGGTTGAGAATCGCTTTAGAAAGCATCGACAAGATTATTGCGACGATTAAAAAGTCGAGTGATAAGGAAGAAGCACGTGTCAATTTGATGAAAGGATTTAAGCTGTCTGAAATTCAGGCCGTCGCGATTTTGGAAATGCGTTTGCAACAGCTTGCGAACCTCGAGCGGTTGAAGATTGAGCAAGAGTATGAGGAAAAAATGAAGATCATCAAAGAACTCGAATCGATTTTGAAATCAGAAAAGAAAATGCTCAGCGTGATTGCTGTTGAAGTAAAAGAATTAAAAGAGCGTTTTGCAACACCTCGTCGGACACAAATTGTTGTTGGAGGAGTGAAGGAGTTTTCGATGGAAGATGTTATTCCAGATTCTGAAACGATTGTGATGATTACGCGCGATGGGTACATCAAGCGTATGCCACCAGAAACATTCAAGATTCAAAATCGAGGCGGAAAAGGGGTATCGGGAATCACGACAAAAGAAGAAGATGTCATCGAGCAGGTGTTTACCACAACGACCCATAAAGATTTATTGTTTTTCACCAGCCGTGGACGCGTATTTCAGATGAAGGCGTACGACGTACCAGAATCGAGCCGTACCGCAAAAGGTCAGGCGCTCGTAAACTTTTTGTCACTTTCTCCAGGCGAGAATGTGACAGCCACGCTTTCGATGGAAGATATGGAATCGTATAAACACTTACTGATGGTGACAACAAAAGGAACGATTAAGAAAACGGATCTCACCGAGTTTGAAAATGTCCGTTCAAATGGTCTCATTGCCATCAAACTGAAAGACAACGACAATTTGCAGTGGGTTCGACCAACCACAGGTAAGGATGAAATTATGCTTGTGTCCGAAGGAGGCCAAGCGATTCGTTTCAGCGAAAAGACCGTTCGTCCGATGGGACGCACCGCCGCAGGTGTTCGCGGCATGAAACTGAAAGGATCTGACATGATTGTTGGAATGGACGTGATTGAAGACGGAACCGCAAAAAAATCCGGATTGCTTCATCTTCTTATCGTGATGCATAACGGATACGGCAAGCGCTCCGATGTCACCGAATACAAATTGCAAGGTCGTGGTGGATCTGGAATCAAAACAGCGAATATTACAAAAAAAACAGGACAAATCGTCGCGGCATTCATTATGAATGCCAAGGACGAACGCGACCTCCTCGTCGTTTCGGGTGCTGGCCAAGTCGTACGTTCCTCGCTCGTGTCGATCTCTGTTCTCGGCCGCGCGACCCAAGGCGTACGCATCATGCGTTTCAAAAAAGAAAACGACACCGTTGCGACATCCGTTATCGTATGATACAAAAGTCACAGGGAAACCTGTGACTTTTCTTGTATGAAAGATTCACACCCACTCCGCCCTCATGTGGATTCGGCCGAACTTGCTGATCGGCTGAGATTGTATTTCGATTTTGGAAGGGTGCTCGACCTTTCGTTTGTGTACGGTGGGTTCATGTGTCACAACTATCGTCTCGAAACAGAATGTGGAACTTTTTTTTTAAAACAATACCGCAATAAAATCAGCACGATCGTTCATGAGATTAAACACGCGGAAGAATTTTTTGCTCATCATGATCTCCCTGTCTTGATTCCGATCCGCGACCGATTCGGCAGATCAGCTTTTTGGTTAAACGGCCACTGGATCTCGCTCTTCCCATTCATTACCGACCGTCGAACTCCAGCATTTTCAGATATTGATATTTCATTTGCGCGTCAGCTTGGTGATTTACTTGGAAAATTTCATGTTGCAGGTCGTGTATTTGAGGATCGTCATTTTCAACCGCTCCAATTGTGGGATCGACGAAAATTCATGATGGAATATATCGAACTTGAACAAGTATTTTTACGTCGTGATCCTCTGTCCGATCTTGAAAAGCGTATGGCGGAAATATTGTCGCGTAAAGTTCGTTTTGTTCAAACAAACACAAAAATGGCGTATCAAATCCAAGCTCCTTACGATAGTCTGCTGCATGGGGATTTTATCTATAATAATTTGTTTATGGATAATCGAAAATCAATCACGGATGTGTATGATCTGGAAAAAACATGTATCGGTCCGAGTTGTTATGAGCTTGCTCGTAGTCTGATTATCAATTGTTTCGACAACGGACTTTCTGAAAAAAATTTCGAATTAGGTCGCACGTTTCTTCAAGAATATCAACGGCACATCCCACTCTCATTTGAAACCTTTGTAGAAGGAGTAAACGTATATCGAACACAGTTGTTTCACATGGATTGGATCGAGGCTCGTTATTTAGTGTATGGAATCGACAGTCATCTGGATTTGTATGAACGGCATGCACAGCGTATTGAATGGATGCTCGATTCGTTTGATGGTTTTTGTGAAAAAGTTTTTCCAGAGGTTTTCATAAAAAAATGACCGAAGTGACTACCTTCGGTCAGTATGCTCGGATTGGGTTATGAAGAAAGGCAGCTTCGGTACGCAAGTACCAGGCGAGGCTCGTCGTCGTGTGGTTTACGATGATGATATTTCGCTTCGCGGCCTCACAACCAAGGACCATGTAGTCAGCTGCCACCTTGATCGTCCTATCCATCATCCGATGGAACGATCCGTTCGGATAATACAGTTTGTAGAATGGCCGACGAGTTTCGGTGTCTGCGCGGATTTGCGGATGGAACTCCTTTTTTGACACGATCCACTGCATGGTCTGCTGACGATCTTGAAAGAAGGTCGGCATAAAATGTGTGAGCAGTTTGACATCCCATCCATTTGCTTTAACACATGCCTGTGTTGCCGCCTCCGTACTGTGGACTCGAGCGATAAATGCTTCACGCGTGAGACCAGTTGCTTTCCGTATGACGCGATCTTCCGCTTCCGTGTCAGCGATGAGAATGGTGACTCGAAGCGATGGGATCAACGTGACGAGCTGTTCGAGCAGTGGGATGTGCAATCGCGTTAACAGCGATACTCCGCTTCCAAGAGTCCATATCCGATGGTAATGCCCACCACGGTGTGGATAGGCCGGACAGGTCGGCACGATTATTTCAGGACGTTCTTGTGCGAGTAGCGTCTGCCCAATTCGTACCGCCATTTTCCGGCTTTGAGAGTAATTTCCGCACAGAGCAATGATTTTTGGAAGTACATCAAGTACCTCCAGCACCCGCGCTTCGGCGAACGATTCACGATGCGATTTTTGGAAGAGTGCCCCGCGGACTCTCTTCCAATCGATGGAAGGGTCCATGTAGCCTCTCTTTGACAACCATGGTTAAAGTTCTCCGAGGTGGGGTTTCGTAACAGGGGATTGAAAGAACACGATGAGGAAGTGTGGCAGGAAGTTGGTTGCAGCTATAGAAAACCATGTAGGGGTGAGAAAGTCAAGACGACTTGTGATGGTTTTGATATACTACAGTCGAATTACTTGTAGTGAGCGAAGTCGAACTATGTCCACTCTCGTTGAACGTATCCAACAACAGGAGCAGTATCGCGCTCGGCCGGAGGTGCGGCTTTTGCGTTCGACGCGATCGCTTGAGTTACTGCATCGCATTTCGTTTACAAAGCCAGAATTGTTTGAGATTGCGTCACGGGCATTTCAATCCATGAATCGAGCGGAGGAAGGAAAGGAAATAAAATTATCTGCGAAAGATCTTGGGGTGGAGGACGAACATGTTGTGCAATTGCTGACCGAAATCGACCGGGAGCGGTTACTGATGGGCGATCAGGACGTTCTAGAACGGAAGGCATTTTTGGAAGCACGAAAGGAAACGCAGAAATTTGTGAAGGATATCAGGTCTCGCGGACTGAGAGAATATGTCGATGGAATGGAAGAACTCATGTCCGATCGTGAAAAAGAATCGTCAGAACTGTTCCGCGAAATGAATGAAGTTCTCCAAGACGTTGCACGTGAAATGGGATTTCGCCGTCCGGTCGTTTTAGAAATTACTCGATCGCCGGAACTGAACGCGTTTATTTTTCAGGTTGATAAAGAAGGAGAGTTGTATTCGACCCCGTCAAACGATCCTGTTCGTATCTTTGTTCATTCTGGACTTGTGTCGAGGCTCGATTTGATTTTAAAAAAGATGGGAAAAGAAGGAATATCGAAAGATCATCTCGCTGGATTACTCGGTCACGAACTTCAGCATGTGATCCAACCTGAATACGATCTTGATAAACCACCAACAGATCTAAATATCTCGAAACGTTTTGAGTACGACTCAGATCTTGCGGGAATGGAAGCGGCGGATCGAGCAGGATACAATCCACGCGCGGCGATTGAGCTGTATCAAGCACTCGAAACGCTTTCAAAAAACAAAGAAGATAAACTCATCTCACATTTTTTTGGAAAACACCCTATTTCTGAAAATCGTGTTAAAGCCCTTGAAGGCGAATTTCAGCGTCCGGAACGCGTATGGTTTTCTGCTGAGGTGATACTAGAACCGCTCGGGGAGTTGTCTGTGGGAGAAGCTCGTGAATTTTGTCGAGAAGAACTGTTAAAAAAACTGGACGAAGCACGCACAACCGAAGATTGGGATGCGATCATTCAATCTTTGAAAGATAACCCACGCGCCACGTACCAAGATGCAGAGCTCGCGATGAAGGCGTATACGGTCTTTTTGGATTCAGAATCGTGGACGATCGCTGCTCTACAGGAATTACAGACAGGGAGTCTTGGGTTGTCGAAGGCACTCGTTTACGCGGCGAATGCGTTTATTTCCAAAAGTAAACGATCGTCGGATGTTTCCATTTGGTCTTTTAAACCGTTTATAACAAATGAGTACCAAGGTAAGAATACACGTGTACATGGAATGGTAAAAAATCACTTAAGGACACTTAATGAAGATAATCTTCCAACAGTAACACCACTGGATTCTGATCGACAAAAAGAGCTGATGAAAAAATTAAACGATGTTCTGCATGAAGAGTCGTCGCTCATTCCTCTCACGCCTTCGGAACAACCCATTCAATCATTACAAGAAATCATTGAGGGAACGACGAAAGCCTCAAAGCTTTTTTGGGATAATTTGTCGATGGATGGAATTGCTCCGAAAAACAAACGCGAGTATGTCCTCATGGTGCTCGCAAAAATTATCGGAAATGGACAATACATTCATATCGCCCGAAACGAGGAAGAAATGGCTTTGCGAGGAAAAGCGATTGAAGATAAAATTCCTGCATTTGATTTGCGACCGATTGCTCGTTCTGTTCTTGGGAATTCCGTGACCTATTCTGAACCAAGACAGACCAGGCATGTTCCAAAACTTCACACCGTGTGGTTGGCCTCAGAATCTGAATTTATTCGTCAAGAGGAGCAGGATCACGGTCAGTTATTCGAACTTCGTGCAGTTGCTCGCGATCTTTTTCTAAAACAGGCAGGAAGGTCAGAGGAGGCTGAATGGCTGTTATCATCAAAAATAAACGAACTTTTTTTTCAGCAAAAACCTACGGAGTTTCCGAAAGCAGTGTGGAAGGAAATGATCGAACTGTATCGACATCTGCCTATTTTAGAGGAAGCGCGCAATGCGGGGTTGCCTGAGGATATTCAGAAACACAGTGAACGAACACACATCACGCGTGATGAAGTTGCGACACAGATCAGCACAGTTTTTCTCGAATCTCTGGAGACAATCGATGTATCAGAAATTGGAAAACGGTTAATCCTCATTCGAGAGATGGCAAACATTCCACATTTGACGACGATTTCAAATGCACATGACACATTGTTTCAGGCAAAGAAGAAATTGTTTGAACAGTGGATTCGTTTAGGATTGCGTGAGACGTCCGCAGAAGAGTTTTTTGAATCGAAGAAAAAATCTGACAGTCCTGTCATTGCGAGCGAAGCGCGGCAATCTTCTGATCCAGACCAAAATTGGTTTCAGCAACTCCATGCCCGCGCAGTGAATCTTGGCATGCGATGGATGAATCCAGGGCATGAGGAGTATGAAATCCGAGAACAAGAATATCATCGACAACGAAGCGAGTGGGAAAAACAACAGAGAGATCGAAAGGATGCTGATCAATTGAATCGTGCCGTTGAATTTCTCGCATCTGAAATGTTTGCGAGATATTTTGCGGATCATGCAGGTGAGCTAAGAGTCATAACATCAACGACGATACAACCAACAGACTTGTATGTCTTATAATTCTGAACAATCAAACTTGTTGTTTCAACGTATCCTCGGAAAGGAAACTGCCCGACAGACAGATTTTACGTCGGGTTGGTTTCATGGTGAGAAGGATGTTGATGCGTTGCGAGAGCCTGGATTTCGGGTGACGGATAATGAATTAACTCTCGAGATTGTTCAGATGGCGTGGAGTCGGTTACGTGAACAGCTCACTTTTGTCCTTGCGAGTCAGCCCGACTTAGGACAGTCTCCGAATTGGGAAATGCGGCTCCGTTCAGACAGTGTGAGTCAGTCTGCAAATGTGCTCGTTGAGATGCGTCAGTGGATTCAGTCCCATCCTGATCTCGCAAAAGATTTTCCGATTTTCGCACTTTTGGTAGCAACATCGGAGCGCTTTGAGGATTTGATGTATCGCATGGATGATCCAACCGCTTCTCAATATGAGGAACTGCCAAAAGCAGGATTTCGCGAAAGTGAAAAAGTTGCCATTCTTTTTTTGAACGGGTTCGGTGTTCCAGATTCGGTTTTCCAGACATACTGTTATACAGATAGAGAAGAACTCGCTCGTTTGCTTCCGACGCTTCGTGCGGGTGTTGCACTCAATGAGAAACACTGGAACGATCCAAGACGAACACAAGAACAACGCGATGCGATTGCACATTTGGAGTGGCATCGATTGAATTCGGCTTTTGATGAAAAAGGTCGAGCTGTTATTTCTGTTGCAAATGATTCCTTTGAAGTATTCGGTCGTTTTTTTCTAGATAATGGTGTTGCGTCATGGACGACATTTTTGCAAGAGCTTACGACAAATAAGGATGCACTGAAAAAAAGATGGAGTGATCATTCTGTTCGATTAACAACCGCATTTCATCATTTGAACCCATTTCAGGATGTTCGAGTACAGTTGGCATTTAGGGATTTTATTTCAGAACTCAAAATCTTATTTCCTGGACGTGAATATGATTGGCGCTCAGACAATGGACAGGCAGTATTACGTGAACTCGATGGTCGTACAGATAAACAAGATGGATCATTAGAAAAATTAATTGAAAACGCTCGAAAAGAAAATGAAAGACAACGTGTTGTCAATCGGTACGGAACAGTCCAGTTGGATGGACTAAAATCATTTCGCGAAGCACTGAATGCTTGGGCCTGGGACCAGATCATTGAACCCGTTTCTACAGAAGTCGATCGTGCCGTACATGACCCGGGTGCGATTAACAATCTTTCCTCACTTGGAGACGGGCCGTACAAGGACTTCATGCGATATGCGTATTATTCGAACGTAAACAAAACACCAGAGGTCGCGTATCGCCTCCTCGAACGGATGGATGCTTTATTCGGAAAAGGATGTGAGATCAACCAGGCACATGGTCGCATGAATCAGTACGTGCGAGAGCATTACATGGAAGGAGGCGCTTACGATTCATCATGGCAAACTCAGGTGAAAAAAGAAAAAGGATTAGAGAACGGACCAGAACCAATGCTGCACGAATTCGACCTTTGGCATCTTGAAGAACGGATGTCGTTTGAGGAAGTTTCAAAAAACTATCAATCCGCGCAAGATCTGTATGTATTTACCGATCAAGCAAAAGACGAGCAAGGTCGAGCGGTTTCAACGATCCCTTCGAACGCAGCGCGGCTCATGTGTGCCGCGCTCAATCCGCGCTTTGAAATAATGGCAACGCGGGCGGTGAATGGGGAGTTTGTGAGTCAGGATGTGCAGGGGTTTACAAAGGATGTTTTACGATTTGCGCCAGAGGCAAACGCGTTTCGAGATTTTTTTCTTGAAAATGCGGCGCATGTGCAACTGGATCGATGGTTGCGCGCGACTTTTTCCAAAGAACGATTGTTGGAAGAAGGGATACATCTTACCGTTCGGACGGTAAAATTACAGGAGGTGTTTGGAGTCGTTGATCCAACGGTTCTTGAGGGGGGGTATATGAGAGAGTATCCACTCGCGCGTGTGCGTGGACTTGATTCAGCGGTGCATGGATTTACGATTGAGGAAAAGCGCCAGTTTACAGATTTAATTTTTTCTTTCACAGAAAGTTTTTCACCGGCGACACGCGCTCTGTACGAACGTATCGCGTCAGAACTCGAAATGGATTTGTTGAAGGATGAATATCGCAAGCGACGTGAACATTTTGAGCAGACACATACGTCGATGACGAGAGAGATGCGTGTGACGATGAATGAACAGGCGTTTGATAAAGTCCTCGAACGTGTCCTTGAGCATTTTCCAGAACCAAGTCATCATCGAGATTCTGTGTTGCGAACACTCGTGACGGATATTGCAACGACAAGTGAGCAAACAGATCGATTGCAGAAGCTTACCTTCACGTATCACGAGCGACATCCGTCTGTCGATCCAGATTCCGTTGAGAAAAATACTTTTTCCGCGTCAGAAACAATGAAAGATTATCTTGCCCTGTTTACGGATCGTCATACGCGAAAAGATGTTCTGCTTTGGTTTTTTGGTGGGGTGATGCCACAAGATCGCTATTTGGAAGGGAAGACGTTTCAGGTAAATGAACAGGAAAAAGTACGAGCGTTTTGGGCACTGTCGAGTGAGGAACGTCGCACGGTTTTTTATTCCGCGTTGCTTGGAGAAGGCGGGTTGTTTCAGACCGAACCGTTTATTTCGGATCGTAACGTTATATCAAACGAAATTGTCTTGAATGATTTTGTGACACAGTTTTCTGAAGTTGCGTTTGAAGACGCATTTGAAGATCCGGAATGGAAAAAAACGTTCACCATTATTTTTAAGGAAGTTTTTTGTCAGTATTCTCCGGCGCGGCGTGTTGAATTGTTTTGTTCCATGTCCGAGCGGTTGCGTGAATTTAAACTTCATGGAAAGAAATTTTCCTCCGGTGAGGCGATGCGGCTTTTGCTTGAACAGGTTGGTGTCGTTGGAGTAAAAACAGGGCAGGTTCTTGCGGAACAGCCAGATATTTTAGATGAGAACACGCGACAGGAATTATCCAAGCTAAAAGATGGGGCACAGCCGTTTGATAAGCAAGGAGTGTTTAGCTATGTTCGGGCGGCTGGGTGGTATGACGCAGAGGAAGGGAGACCAGTGATCGCAGAAGTTGGCGCCTTGCTTGGAAGTGCATCGATTAAGCAGGTGCATTTGGCGCGGACGGTTGATGGAAAGGATCTTGCATTAAAAGTTCAGCGTCCAAATATTACAAGAAATTTTCGAGAAGACATGCGTGTGTTGAGTGCCGTGGTGACTCGATTGCGTGATTTTGAGTATGATGTGCCAGAGTGGCTCGTTCAAGAAGTAGAAAAGGCTGTTGAACGCGAAATGGATTTTGGATTTGAAGCGAGTGCTTCGAAGAAAATGTCTGAATCTCTTCGTGAACGCGGAGCGAGTTTGCGAGTCGGTGGTAAAGATCTTGTTTTGCGTGTCCCAGAAATTCTCGCGCTCCACACAAAGGAAACGAATCCGCGTCGTCCGATGCAATTGATCATGGAAGAGTTTGTGCACGGACTGACTCTTGAGGATATTCGTCGTTTGCAAGAGACAGGAAAAGGAACACGTGAGGAAATTCAGAAAACACAGGAGAAAATTCGCGAGAAGTTGCATCGATTGTATGGTGCCGCTGCTCCTGCGATCGAGAAGCAATACGCAAAATTCAATCTGGAGGAAATTCAATCGCAGATCGGAATCGAATTGCTTTATCAAATTGCGAGCGGAGATGTTTTTCATGCCGATTTGCACGCAGGAAACATCATGATCAACCTTACGGCAAATCAAGAACAGGCAACACTCATCGATCTTGGAAGTGCTGGCGAAGGTCATCCAGATTTTTTAGAGCTGACCGTACAGGTGCTTTTGCTTAAACAAGGAATTGGGAATTCGACGCGTGTTGCCGAGATTCTTTCCGGTTTGTCAGAAGAGAAAGATGTTGAGTCATGGAAATCGGACATTGAACAAACCGTAAGTCGAGCCCGTGATGCAAAAGAGGTGTTCACAAATGTGCTTGCACTCGTGCTCAAAAAAAGTGAAGGAAACGTGAATCACGATTTGCGCATGCTATTTAAAGCGCTCTCTGCAGCTGGTGGTCACCTACAGATTTTGAGTGATCGTTTAAGCACAGGAATCATGGAAGGCATGGTTCGCGCACAGGTCGAAAATCGCGCTCCTTTCGAAGTCCTCATGGAAAATCCGGATATCCAAAAACTTCTCCCTCTCGCTCCTCGTCTGCCAATGCTTGCTGGTTTTCTTGGACTTTCCACGGGTTCTTGACCCGTTCCAATGATTTTGGTACACTCCCGGCATCAAATTAATGTATTTCCATCTTTCGAATTTCGAACTTCAACCTTCGAATTTTCAAACTCATATGGGCCTCCCTGGACATCGACGGACAAGTTCACATAAACGCCGACGCGCGTCGCATTTTGCGCTTGCGGAATCGGTTTCTTCTGGATGTTTGAAGTGTAAACTGCCAGTTTTGCCACATCGCGCGTGCAAAAATTGTGGGTTTTACCGCGGCCGAACCGTGATCGACACAACTCGCGCTGTTAAACGTCTTGTCAAACGGACATCTGCTAAGGCTGGTTCTGCAAAAGCAGGATCTGCAAAGGTTGTCGTTGCAAAAGACGACCACGCTGGCCACGATCACGCAAAGGATCACGACGAAAAGAAAAAGGCATAGCGCAAGCTCTGCCTTTTGTGGTATTGTTAAGTCGTTGAGTCATTCACCTTCGTTCTTTATGTCCAATCGTCATCTTGCTCGAACGATCGCCATGCAGTCCTTATATCAGTGGGATTTTTTAGGTCAGGACGACACAAAACTTCCTGAAGTTATCGCGTTTAACCGCGCAGAATTTGCGCCAGAGTTTGATGATGGTGGGTTTGTGCAGAATTTGGTTGATGG
>CALRHL010000006.1 GCA_943359455.1 Candidatus Uhrbacteria bacterium RIFOXYB12_FULL_58_10 | reverse complement strand
GAACGATACGCCTTCGGTGATCACGCCGTCGACGGGGATTTTTGCCCCGGGTTTGACGATGATCAAGTCGCCATGCACGACCTCACCGATCGGCATCTCTTGTTCCTTTCCGTCACGGACAACCAGCGCGGTCTTGGTCTGTAGATTCAGGAGCTTTTCAATGGCGTCGCCGGTTTTTACCTTTGCTCTGGCTTCGAGATACTTCCCGAGCGTAATGAAGGCAATAACGACAATGGTCACGTCGTAATAGGTATGCTCAACATTGATAAATGGACGCAGTGTTTCCTCAAGTGCGGTAATAATAAAACTGTAGATGTAGGCAACGAGCGTGCCAAGTCCGATGAGCGTATCCATGTTTGCTTTTCCGTATCGCAAAAAGCGGTACAGTCCAAGCAGATATGGTTTTCCGACGACAAACAATGTGTATGTCGCCATCAGTGGAAGGAGGTGATGAAAAAACTCATAAAGAGTTACAGACATGGGTTCTATCAAATTGATTTGACCAAGAATGTCCCATGTCATGATGAAAATACTGATGAGGGTGAGTGGAATAACAGAGATGACCATTTTTTTCATTCCGTCGATCTCTGCAAGTTTATCTTGCTTTGACTGATTGATTCCAAGATGTGCGACGTGATCCTTTGGACTCATATCCATCGATTCCGATGTCTGGACAACCAAAGAATAACCGAGTGGTTCGATGAGCGCGGATAGTGCCAGTGGATTCGTAAGGGTGTCATCAAAAACAACTTTCGCGGTCTCTGTTCCAAAATTTACGGAGACATCCTGAACCCCAGTCGATTTTTTAAATTCCGTTTCAATAATATTTACACAAGATGAGCAATGCATCCCTTTTACTTTAAACGTTTGAGAAGTTTTCATACTACTTTCGTTTTAACTTATAAACCTTGAGAATTTCCTCAATCGCTTTTGATGCATTCCCCTTTTTAATTTGTGCAACCGCACACGTCCCAAGATGTCCTTCAAGCAACAGATCCTCTACATTCGAAATCCCTTGTTTGACCGCAGACGACTGCGTAATAATATCAACGCAATATCTTCCTTGATTTACCATCTCGTGTAACCCACGCACCTGCCCTTCAATGATTTTGAGACGCCGAAGCAGGCTTTTTTGATTTGGATTTTTCATACACACCCATGATACCCCCATGGGGTATAGTGTCAAGAAAGTCACGTAGAGATAAAAAGGCAAGGCGTGTGTCGCCTTGCCGTACGTTCGTTATGCTTCATCCTCCGCGGCCGTGTCGATCGTGATATACGTCGTTTCCTTCGCAGGAATCTCCGCACCGTTCGCGATCTTGCCGCCAAGTGAGTCAGAGTACTCGATTCCATTTCGGCTATCTGGGAGCTTCAGGGTGATGACCGCTGTCTTCAACACTCCTTTCAGTTCTTCGGCAACACGCTTGAACGTTGGAGTCCACTCCGCACACTTTTTCCAACCAGTATACCCAACGTACACAGGCTTCCCGAGTTCACGACTCATTGCTCCGGCCTTTTCCAAAACCGTCAGAATGAACGCGTAACTATGATCGGATGACCATGCAATGGAGTACACCGGCTCCAGAAGCAACAGCACGCTTTTCTTGAACGGAATCAACCGTACAACGACGCGTGCAATACACGGATCTTTTCGTGTGGCGAAGTACCACACCTTTTTGTTTGCATCGACCCCATAGGCAAGCAAACACATATTGTGAACCGTTTGTTCTGTCCAGCGCTGACAGGAAAGGACTGGTCGCACACCAACATCAAGGAGATGACGCGGATCGTCCTTCTCCATGATGGAAAGCGACCGGTCTCCAGAAAGCTCGGGTGTGTCCAGAATCTGCAAAGCTTTCTGACACGGTTCCATCATCGCCTTTATCCACGGCTCACGAAGTCGCTCACGAAATGCATCACGAGCTGTTGCCACGTAGTCTGGGTGGATGTCGAACAGCTCAACGAGCCTTGCTCCATGGTATATCGAACGAAGAAGGGTTTTTTGCGATACGATCGTCCGTTTTGCATCTGTCATGGTCTTCGGATTTCGCAAACGATCGTCAAACTCCCAAATCTCCGCTTCGATTTGTCCTGCGCGCTCTGGTTTCCACTCTTCCTTGAAGTTTTCAAGGTACCCAACTTTTGCTTCTTGTTGCAAAAGACGCAAGGCGTCGAGACGAGAACAGATCTCGTCACGGCTGGCAAGAAAGCGAGTTCGAACGACATTTTCCTTCCATACCAACGATGCTTTTGCTGATCCAAGTTGAGACGCGATTTGACTGTGGTTGTAACGCCACTCGTCAAACGTTCCACCAAACGCATGTTCGATCAATTCTGCGAGCAACGGCAGTCCTTCCTGAAACGTCTTCTCGTAAATCGCCGCAAGTGACACAAAGATTTTTACGAGATACGGGTCCGCACGGTCAAGTGCTATTTCAATGCGATGCCGACCTCCTTCCGAAAAAGGAAGACGGAGAAAGGCACAGGAGGTTGCCTCACGATTCATGTACTTGATCGCTTCTTCACCTGTCGTGAAATCGTTTGGAATCTTGACGACTCCAAGCGATGCGGCCCGAACTCCCGCAGCGCACAGCTTTGCAAACTCACTCGCATTTTTTGCGAGTTCCACCATCCTGTGCAAAACGTGATGATGACGCATCGAGCCGGCGAAGAGGTAGACGGCGTGCGCAACGTGACGCTGATTGTCGATCGTTCGAGTGTACGAATCTTGAGTCACAAACTCCAAGACTCTGTCTACAATAGATGGCGACTCATCGCCAAGCAGAGCTGACAGAAGAAAGGACAAATGCCCAACATCTTCTTTCGTTGAAGTCGCGAAGTCGTAGATCTTTTTCTCAGGCAACGCGATCTGTAGATGACCGAGCAGTGCTTCAAATTGAATCGTTGCGCACATCGCTCGTCGAACGGCGCTTGAACGTGGTTGCACTGGCAACATCAGATTCAACTTCAGAAGCTCTTGCGCAACTTTGTTTGTGAGATTCGACTCACTCTCTGTTAAGACGGTCAAACACTCACGAAATGCATCTGCATCCATTTCAAGACTGACAGCCGCGACTCTCATCACTTGAAGAAAAGGAATGTACCCATCCGCTTCAGCCGCTGCGGTCGCTTCCCACAAACGACACACGACGACACGCAATGCCATTTCCTGACATCCCGAAGCCGAAAGAACAGATGCGAGATCGGTCAGCTCTTCACTTGGCGGAGCGCTCTTTGCAATGATCGTTGCTGCCGCAACAATTCCTTGCATGAAAACAAGTGGAGGTTGCATGGACGTTGCAATCGAACGAAGTGCCGTAACGATTTCTCGCGTTCCGTCCGTACGATCTTTCTTTGAAACACGCTTTCCGACGCGTTCGAGAAAGTCAGGAAGCGACAGGTACACACCCGCTTTGATATCCGCGTGCATTCGAGTGAGAATCTTCACCTCGTGTGCAACGTCTTTGCCTCCTTCTGTATCAAGATCACCAAGCAGTGCGAGTTTGCAACATTGAATCAGTCGTTGCTCTAGCCGCTGTTCCAACCTCTGGTCTTGTTGCAAAACCAGATACTGTCCTTGTCCTAGTCGCATTCCAAAATCAGGCATGAAATTCCTCTTTGTAAACGAACATGTCTGCCCATCGATTGATGAACAGACATGTAACCTATCAAAAAAATAACGAAAAGTCAATGGGTTTACACCGTTACCTCTGGAAACACGTCTGGCTGGTGAAAATCTGGTTCTGGGCCTGGGACGGGACTCATGGCGAGATGGGTTCCACCGGCGATGGCGAATGCGTTGAGCTTTGTGATGTTCTTTGGCAAAACATCCCACGGAATCAGAATCTGACTCTGCCATGTTCCAGGAGTTGCGGAGGAATTGCGGTGATCAAACTCGCGGTCTGCCCAGTCGTTGGAGCGGATTCGAACTCCGCCAAACGAGAGCACGAGAAAATGTCCACCTGCTCCAAGTTCAATCTCGGTGTATGTGCCGTCGTCACCGACAAGAAAAACTTCGATAACATCGTACTCCCACAATCCATCAAATCGACTGTCTCGCGGTGCAGATGGGATACGTGCTCCATCAAGAAGCGGAGCATGAACGCGAATATTCAATCCGCTCTGTTTCTTTGTAAGCCAAACTTCTGCATGTCGCGATTCGTCTCCACATGGGTCGCCGTTCCATAAGTTTTTGATCGTGAAATAAAGTGAGTCTGGTTCGGATGGAATAATGAGGGACATATAGAAAAGAGATTTAAGGAAAATTAATTGTGGGATTCGTCCCAAGTTTTACGGATGATTTGCATGGCAGCGTTAATATTTGCCATCCGTTTGGTTCCTTCATCACCTACAATATCTGGATGGTTTATTTTTGCAAGCTCGAGGTAACGTTTCGTGACTTCTTGTTTTGTTGGTTGAGCTGATGGAAGAAAGCCAAATAGCTGATAGGTAGCTTCGAGATTGTTTGCGGTCTGATCTTCTTGTCGTGGTTGATACACATCAGGCTCGTTCACTCGATCGATAAATCTTTTCAAAAAGGCTTCAACACGTAGAATGGCATCTTTTGCAACGTCTTTCACAAGTGGATCATGCATCTCCCAAGCAAGTTGTGTAAGGCGTAAAACAGCGCTTTGAAACATTTCTATTTTTTCATTCAAGTCTTTTTTCGCTTCCCCTGCATCACCAATCGCCATCGATGGGTTCCAAAATTCTCCTAGATACACCGAATCGAATAGGTCTCTTTCTAATGCACGCGCCTCTCTCTCGAATACATAGTACATCGGTTCTTTTACAAACAACCTCAGTCGACGATCTTGATCAATGATTTTAACGAGATAGTCTGCGATAAAATACGGCTGGATATTTTCAGCTTCGTCCGTTGCTTTTTGAATGATCTCTTGAATCGCTTGTTCACGTGTGTGAGGTTCACGTCCACGAGAACGTGCGTGTCCATAGCGTTCAACGAGATCGGTAACAAATTCTGGATACACACGACGAACTCGCTCGGCAAGAGTACGGATCGACCGCTCCAACTGGTCTTGTTCTGGTTTTGGTAAAGGAGAAAGTTTACGACGAATATAATCGACGGTCACAAGGAGTTGTTCAGGATCAGAAACAGGGTATCCGAACTCGCCCCACTGAATCGGATCTGTGAGCGCATAAATCTCTTCCATCTCTCGCTTTATTTGATCCGACAAATCTTTCCCCTCCGCCAAATCGCGAAGAGATGGATCATCAATCGGATTATAATCTCCGCGGTACTTTGGCATATATAAAGAGCGTATTTTTTTTATTCCACCAAGTCTTCGACAAGATCTGTCACGGTACCTTTAAGAATTTTTTGTAGATTCATCTGTAAGACAGCGTCCCCATTGTCATCAAAATTGAATATTCCAATCGCGCCTTGCCAATTGATAACAGAATCGTTGAAGTACGTTGAAATTTTTTCTGGGGCTTCTCCATCCATCGCTTCAATCGCCTCTGCAAGCAGATAAACCGAATCATACGCAGCGGCCGCTTTGAATGGATTCTCTGGTTTCGTTCCGTATTTCGCCGTAAACGCAGCCAAAAATGCAGCTGTTTTTTCGTTTGTCTCATCAAACATGACTTCTGAAAAAATAACACCTTCGTAAAGCATTGGAGTTTTTGCGATACGTTCGCGATCGAGAATCGACTCGTTTGTAACGACCAAAACGCGAATTCCGAATTCTTTCATTTGCTTCAAGATGAGTGTTGCTGATTCAAAACTTGCTGTATCGACATACACAACGTCCGGTGCGGATGCGCGCATTTTTACGAGGAGTGAACGAAAATCAGTTGTCTCTGGTTCAAACAGCTCATCGAAGACGACATTATTTTTTGAGTCGATAAAGGTCTGAACGAAGGCTTTGCGTGAGTCTTGAACACTATTTGTGTTCTCGGAAATAATCGCGGCCTTTTTAGATTTCAATTCTGTTGCGGAATAGGTTGCAAGCAACGTTCCTACAACCGCGTCAGACGGAAACATGCGATACACAAAATCTCCGGCGTCAGTGATTTCTGGACTTGTGCTCGATGATGTTAAGAGAACGGCGCGTGTCACTTGCGTCAGGGCTGCAGCGGCAATCGTCTCATCCGAACATGGACCGCTCAAAATAATCCTCACCTGATCAATGTTCAACAACTTTTGCGTTGCGGTCGTCGCGTCCTCGCTCGAACACTTTCCATCTTCCCAAACAATTTCTAATGGGCGACCGTTTACCCCACCTGCTGCATTAATTTCCTCAACCGCAAGTTCTTTTGCGCGCTGATCAGATTCCCCAAGGATAGCGAAGTCACCAGATAGTGGTGCAAGTCCACCAATAATTATCGATCCCGTGGGCATTTCCGAAAAGTCCCCAGCCTTTGTCCAAAAAAACAATCCTCCAAGCAATACAAGAATCCCAACGATCGCGACCAATAGATTGTTATTTTCTTTTTCCATAAAGATAGATAATTACTGCCGAATCGGCATCACGAGATATAAATGATTTTCAGAACCGCTCGGAGTAATCACGCATGGATTCGCCGTATCAATCATACGAAATAATACGTGCTCCGAAGACATTGAATTTAATCCATCCAGTAGATAGCGATAGTTTAGGGTAACCAAATTTGCCTGTCCAGAAATATCTGCTCCACATAATGTTGTATTTTCACCACGAGCGGCATCTGTTGCCTTCAGTGATAATTGTTTTGTTGTTGGATCAAATTCAAACGCAACATCGAACAGATTATTTTTTGAGAATAAACTTGCTGTTTTTACAGAACGAATGAGGTCATCACGATCAATCATCGCGTTTGTTTTGAACTCCGAAGGGATGATTTGATGATAATCTGGATAGTTTCCTTCAATAATACGGCTTGTAAGCTCCACAGGGCCGTATGAAAAAACAATCTGACTGTCAGAAATAGTCATCTCAATCGATGGAGGACACTCGACATCATCACGAAACACCGAAAGAATGCGACTGACTTCAAGAAGGGATCGTGAAGGGACGATCATGGAGTCGTCTTTTTCAATAACGGTGATCACAGGCACGGTGCGTTCCGCTAATCGGTAAGAATCAGTCGCCGCCAGTGTGAGTCTCCCTTCCCCTGTACCAGCTTTAAACTGCATCAGGACACCCGTAAGCTCCGGACGGGACTCATTGGTCGAAACAGCAAACACGACCTGTGAGAGAGCTGTACGTAAATCTTCTGCGGGAATTTTATACGACCGATTTCCTTGAACTTGTGGAACGAGTGGGAATTCTGATGCGATGAGTCCATTCATTTTCGTTTTATGATTTCCACAGATCACTTTAATACTCTCACGATCCGCATCGATAACCACCGTATCGTTTGGAATCAGCGAAACGTAATCGTAAAATAATTTTGATGGAATCGTCACTTCACCCGCCTCATCTACCTTTCCTCGAATCACACAGCTCACCGCGATTTCAAGATTTGTCGTTGTAAATTTTATCGTTCCACCTTCTGCTTTTACCAAGACGTTTTGTAAGATCGGTAAGTTAACATTTTTGCTCGTTAAATGACTTACGATCGACAATCCTTGATGCAAATTATCTCGAGTACACGTCAGCTTCATATCCAGTTACCGTTATTAGAAGGTTTTATATATAAGAGTAAACAATAGTAGTAATAAGGGAGTGGATGAAGTGGATAGAGTATGAAATTTCGCTAAGTAGATAGAAGAAATTGATGAAATTGTCTGTGGAAAGGTTGAAGAGATGACAGGGGTAAAACGTGGGATCGCTTTGATGTATCCTTGAACACATTATTTATCCACAGACTTTTCCAGAGGCTCACACACGTCTCGCCACAGGGTTGTCCAGATGTTGTTGATAGATCTAGAGAGCGTAAAGACGTTGCTTGATAAGCTCGAGGTCGTGCTGTAGTTTTTCATCCTCATTAACGATTCCAGAAATTTTTCCGTAGGCATGCATGGCGGTTGTGTGGTCGCGACCTCCAAGTTCTGAACCAATCGATGGATAGCTCGATTTCATCTCTTCACGCATGAGATACATGACGATTTGGCGTGGAAAAGCGAGACGTTTTTCTCGGCTTTTTCCAAGAATGTCTTCTATATGAAGATCGAAATAGGTTGCGACAACCGCAATAAGCTGGCGAGGCGTTACATTCTTTTTGGAAGAGTTCGGTTGGAACGATGTGAGGATAGGACGAACCGTTTCGATCGTTGGGATGAGATTTTTGAACTGGTGGAAGGCAATAATCTTGTTAAGTGCCCCTTCGAGTTCACGAACGTTGTTTTGGACGAGTGTTGCAACGTGATGCAAGATTTCATGATTGAGCGGGAAGGATTTTTCTCGGCATTTTGCATCGAGAATAGCGACACGTGTTTCGAAATCTGGACTTCCTACGTCTGCGAGCATTCCTTGACCAAGTCGTGAGGCAAGTCTGTTTTCGAGGCCAAGAATGGCTTTTGGGGGACGATCGGAAGAGATGACAACCTGTTTGTTTGTTTGGTGAAGCTGGTTAAATGTGTGAAAAAATTCTTCTTGTGTCCCTTCTTTACCCGTAATGAACTGAATGTCGTCGATGAGTAACACATCTACGGTTCGGTACTGATTTTTGAACTCTTTTGCCTTTCCAGAACGTACCGCATTGATAAAATCATTCGTAAAACGCTCACACGTGACGTATAAAACCTTTGCATCGTTATTTTTTCGAACGATTTCGTTCCCAACAGCCTGTAAAAGGTGCGTTTTCCCTAGCCCTACGCCTCCGTAGATAAAAAGTGGGTTATAGACCCCTCCCGGTTGAGAAACAACGGCTTGTGCAGCGGCGTGTGCAAGCTCATTTTGCTTCCCGACGACAAAATTATTAAAATCGTACTTAGCATTGAGCGAAAATTCACCAAGATGTTGATGCATTGGCTCGGCATGAGTCGTATGAACAGCCGTTTGTGTATTGAAATTAGGTGCCTGACGAACAGGTTCGTGAGAAGACTCCTGATCTTTCACAATAACCGTAACAGGTTCGTTGCGATCAGGAATATTTTGTGGGGCACCGGCTCGTGATTCTACTTTATAACAAATAAGTTTAATTCCATTATTTGTGTGTGTTTGCAGGCATTGATAAATTTCTTTGTGATATTTTTTTTCAAGCCACGCTTTTGTAAACATGTTTGGCACCCCAATACAGAGTTGCCCGCCATCGTAAGAAAGAATAAAGGTACTTCGAAACCACGTGGTAAAATTAACACGGCTGAGTGTGAGCTCCAGCTCTCCAAGAACCGCCTGCCACAGTTCGTTGGTATTCATAGAACGTATTTGAAAGCGTCCTTAAAGATGACAGGTGCTATCTTAAACATTTATCCACAGAAGAGCAAGTGGGCAAATTGGTGATGAGTATGTGGGGATAGTGTGTGGATGGGGTTGATAAGATGGGGATGGTGTGATAGAGTCTGTTTTGTAAACAAATTCTATGCCAAAGCGAACATATCAACCGAAAAAAGCGAAACGCGCCAAAGTACATGGATTCCGTGTTCGTATGCGCACAACGGCAGGACAAAACGTTTTGAAACGTCGTCGTGCAAAAGGCCGCAAACGAATTAGCGTCCAAGCCGTCAAGAAATAATGTTTGAACAGGTCGAACTATGTTGCCGAAGTCTCACCGACTTCATCTCGATAAAGACATTAAGACGCTCTTTGCCAAAGGCAAGGGCGTTTTTGATGTATGTGCAGGATTCAAGTATCGCCGTAACGGATTGTCGGAGTCGCGGTTTGCTGTTGTCGTTGGATTGAAAGTTTCTAAGAGTGCTGTGGTTCGTAATCGCGTTCGTCGTATCATCCGCGAGATCATTCGTTTGCGTCTCGATCAGATCAAGCCAGGGTTTGATGTGATGATGCTTGTGCGAAAAGAAGCGATTGGGAAGACATTTGCAGAACTCGAACAGCATATTGTTACTGGATTCAAGAAAGGAGGGTTGTTATGAATCTCGCCCGAATTATCATCTTATGGTCGATCCAGTTGTATCAACGCACACTTTCTTTCGATCATGGCTGGCCCAAACGTTTTTATCCAGAAGGTTTCTGTCGTTTTCATCCGACTTGTTCTCAGTATGGCTACGACTGCATAGCCAAACACGGAGTCTTCAAAGGTGGGGTGTATACAACATGGAGAATATTGCGCTGTAATCCGCTTTCAAAAGGAGGGATGGACCCAGTCCCAGATCGTTGAAGAATAGATGGGATTTTTCGCATCACCAAACAAAAACCCCCGTCGATCTGACGAGGGTTCTTTTTTGTCCTTTACTGACCTAACTCGTGCATGTGCACGGGTCGGCCTGGCATACTGGGCAATTTTCGGTCATAGGCAAAGGAATTAAGAGTCTACATCTATACATACCTGTTTCAACCGAGTCGTTGCACCTCGCACGATTTGCAAGCGCGATTTGGCTATTTTTAGTGAACTCGCAAGTATCTCGATCATTGCCTCGTTTGCCCGTCCCTTCTCTGGCGCCGCTGTGACAGAAATTTTTGCTGTTGTTTCATCGAGCCAAACAATCTCATTTTTCCGCGCGGACGGTTTGATGTGTACCGTGATGATCATAGTGGTCGCAGTCTCTGTTTTGTCACACTCACGATTCCTGTGTGAATTGGCCCATTAGACGCAATCATGTCTTCGCTTCGATGTGTCCACTTTTTCCCGAGATAATCGGTGACACGTCCACCGGCTTCTTCGACGAGGAGTACTCCTGCGACCGTATCCCAAGGCTTGCTTCCTGTGAGGATCACGGCGTCAGCACGTCCGGCTGCGACAGACAGAAGCATGATGGCGGCGCTGCCAAGACGGCGGAAATACGGAGTTCGGCGTTCTAGTGTGTAGATAATCTTTCCATGCTTAATGCGATCATGGTCTCGATATCCACGTCCCGCGAAAAGCATCGCACCACGTGTGACATCACGGATTGAAGTTCGCATTGGTTTTCCATTCAATGTTGCTCCCTGTCCTTTTTCTGCTACATAAAGTTCTTCGTGTACAGGGTCATAAATGATCCCGACCGTCGGCACACCATTTTCAAGCCGTGCAATCGTGACAGCAAAGAGAGGAATGTGATTGATAAAGTTTGACGTTCCATCGAGTGGATCGATAACCCAAACGGTTTTTGTTCCAATTGTTTCTGCCCCATTCGATTCCTCGCTCAAAATTGCATCGTCTGGAAACGCTTTGCTCAGTCGTCGGATAATCGCGTCATTACTTGCAAAATCTGCAATGGAAACTGGTTCGCGAAATTTTTTAAATTCTACTCCCATCTCCTTTGTTGTCCCTGCATACGCAGACATCAAAATTCCTCCCGCTTCTTTCGCGGCTGCGACAGCAACTTTTGCAGCTTTAGACATCATAAATTTCCTCTAAATTTCTTTAATATCCCCATGTCTTTCTCAATCGGTCCATCCCACGGCGTTTCTAAAATGAGATCAAGATGTTGGAGTTTTGGATGTGCGACGATCGCTTTGAATCCGCCTAAACCAATTTTCCCCTGTCCGAGATGCTCATGGCGGTCTTTGTGGCCGTTGAATTCTATTTTAGAATCATTGCAATGCGAGGCAACGAGTTTTTTTAATCCAATGATTTTATCAAATTGTTTGAACGTTGCGTCGACATCATCTTTTGTGCGAAGATCGTACCCAGAGGCAAAGGCGTGTTGCGTGTCAAAACACACACCAATTTCTTTTCCACGTTCCGCGCCATCAAG
This sequence comes from Candidatus Uhrbacteria bacterium RIFOXYB12_FULL_58_10, assembly GCA_943359455.1. Lineage (GTDB taxonomy): Bacteria > Patescibacteriota > Patescibacteriia > UBA9934 > GWF2-40-263 > YC12-FULL-57-11. Next base: position 33,148 of record CALRHL010000006.1, on the reverse strand, counting down.
GAACAGAGCGATTTCTTCAAATGTATCACCCATAATCATGCCAGCGCCCGCAGAAATTTCAAGGAGCAATTTACACGATCCCGTATATGAGTCCATGATGCGATTGAGTCCATCAATGACCATCTTAACACCTTTTTCTTCTCCAACGTCCTTTGCTGAGCCCGGATGAAACATGACGGCATGACAGCCAAGTTTACTTCCACGTTCAAGTTCGTCACGCAACACCCGAATCGAATTATTACTGATTCTTTTCTGACCACTCGCTAAATTGACGTAATAGACTCCATGAATATAAGCACGTTCAATGTTATTTTTATGCATCGCATCTTGAAACTGTTTCACAATCTCATCCGTAAGCACAGACGGCTCTCCTCCTTGCGGCGGACGTGAAAACATCTGCAGGACTTCACACTGAAGCTTTCCTGCATTGATCGGGGCGTTCCATACGCCCCCTGCCGCTGATACATGCGCACCAAATTTCATAATGAGACATCTATCGTATCTCCGTCAAAAAAAATTTGCAATGAGACCGTTGTAGATACAACTGAATAGTGGATTGTGATATACTATTCTCAATTCTATGCGATTTCTTTTGATCCTTTTCGTTGCACTCGTTATCACGGTGCTCGCAGCTCCATTTACAGGGGATTTTTCTTTGCTTGTGGAGGCGGCGCTTTGGATTTATTCGCTGACAATTGCGTTTCTTATTGACAAAGCGGTAGCTCGGCGTGGGAAGCTTCGGACAAATGTGAATGTAGAACTCGCAAGGCTACGACATATTCACCATGTGTGTGAACAGCTCCCAGAGCCATTTTTAAAAAAAATTGATGGGTTGCTTCGTGAATATGAGCAAATGATTGAAGATGAATTTTTATCGCACCATACGTCGACAGATGCATTTCGTAAGCTATCTCATGCGATCTACGCATTCAATCCGAAAACAGAGAAAGAAGGAATCTTGTACGCCGATCTTCTTCAGACTCTTCAGGATTTGACCCTTGGTCGACAACTCATCCAGTTTGAACTGACTTGTGGCCTCGCTCCTTACGACTGGTTTCTATTACTCGTCGTCCTTTCTTGTCTCATGGGGCTTCTTCTTGTTCCTGCAGAACACCTCGGCTCATCTGGGCGCACCTTTCTTACGTTCATGGCAATTCTTGTGAGTCTCATTCCAATGGAAATGCTTTGGAAAGACGATCGTTATGGTTCAAAAGCAATCAAAAAATTTCAATCCGCATACGGGAAAAACATACCAGAGGAAAGATAATGAAAAATCCCCGACGATGATCGGGGATTTTTTGATTACTTTACCATTGCCTCCCGTAGTTTTTCGATCGCTTTACGATTTTTTAATGTGTACTCGACGTAGCCTCGATATTCAGGATGATAGATACGGTCACGAGATTCTTTATCTTCGTGTTTCTCGGCGATTTTGTCGAGCGCTTCATCGACCTCTTTTTCGGTGAGTTCGATGGATTCGGATTTGATCAACTCTCGCAAGATAAGTGCGACTTTAATACGCAATAAGGCTTGAGGAGTAAATTCTATTTTGAGGTCGGCGATTGTTTTTTTGATTGACTTCAGATACTCCGGAAATTCCATTCCCTGCTCGGTTGCTCCTTGTTCAAGCTCGTGAATCATCTTGTTGATTTCGTCGTTCACGAGCAGATCTGGGAAGTCGTCGAAGCGGGATTCCTTTGAGAGTAATTCGAGCATTTCGCGTTCCTCACGTCCTTTTGCTTCGTTTTCTTTTTCTCCAGAAATATTATTCTTCAATATGGCACGCAACGCTTCCATGTCTTTTTGTCCGAGAGACGCTGCAAACGCGTCGTCGAGTTCTGGATGCTCAAGCTTAAAGATTTCTTTCACCGTAATATCAAACTCAACAGGATGTCCTGCGAGAAATTTGCTCGTGTGATTTTCTGGGAAGGTAAGAGTGAATGTTTTTTGTTCTCCTTCTTTCATCCCAACAACCTGCTCTTTGAATCCAGGAACGTAGTAATCCTCAGTCAGATAGACCGCATGATTTGGTGATTGTCCTCCCTCAACAGGAACACCTCCTTTTTTCATGTTCATGGAAACAACGGCTTTGTCGATCGCCGTGACGGTTTTGTCTGACTCAGCACGGATTTCTTTTGTTTGCATGCGTTGTAAATCTTTGAGCGCTGTTGCAATATCCGCATCGACTACCTCTCTGGATTGCTTCGCAGCTGTAAGCGTGTGCCAGTCAGCAAGTTTTGTAATTTTTGGCATGAGCGCGACTTCGGCGGTAAAAATAATATCGTTTCCTGGCGCAAGTTTCACCATGTCGATTTTTGGTGATCCAACCGTTTCGACGTCGTGTAAGGTGAGTGCGTCTACATAGGATTTACGCACGACCGTTTCCAAAGCCTCCTCATAAATTTTCATTTCACCAACACGAGCCTTCACGACGTCATACCCCGCGCGTCCTGGACGAAATCCTGGAATCGAAGTCTGCTCCGAAATACGCGTTGCTGCGTCATCGAGGTGAGGAAGAACATCGTCGTGCGGAACCGTGACGGTAATTTTTATGGAGTTTTTTGGAAGAATTTCAATCGTTGATGTAATCATAGTTCGACGTATTCACGACTTAATTGTGCGGCGAGTATAAAAAAAAATGACGGGTCTGTCAACCTTGGAAGGTTAACCCGTCACAAGCAGTTTTTCGAACGGAGCGATCGAATCCGTGTCGCGGAATTCGTCCAAGGCGAGAACGACTTCAGCCTGGGTCCATTTGCACGTGGGAAATATTGTGCGGAATCCGCGTTCCTTTTCTGCACCGTGCTTTTTGCGAATTTCTCGACAAAGATCTTTGAAAGAAGCTTTGAGTGTGACATCGATCAACGTTTGGTCGAACGGCATCCGCTTCAGCCAGTCGTTCCAGACCGGATCGAGGTGGAACTTCCCGACCGAATTTTTGGATCGATCGGAGTTGTTGGTGTTTCGAAATCCGCTCACGCTGATCGAAGAGTGGGCGAAACTGATTTCTGCACCAATCATTTTTCCATCGAGCGGCGTGTCTACTCCAAGCAGAGTCGATACTTTTCCTGGTCCATCCACGAGTTCACGTCCTGCCATGATCCCACGGATCATCACACAGCTTGCGAATCCCGCACGATCCGTTCCTACGTTCAGAAACTTGTGTCCGCGCATGGACATGATGAACAGCTGTCCTGGTGCGTGCTTCATTCCAGAACGCATCCCGCTTTCCGCGCCATCCTCAAACGCCTCGGTCGAGATGATGAGAACACGACTACGACTTTTGTCCGGATGTGTCCGAACGAGCGCACAGCCGATCAGGTCACGCGCAACGTCCGTCGCCGAACGAGCAAAGAAACCACCGTCGATCAATTGCGAAGAACCCACAAAACCTCCGTGTGTGGATCGCTATTAAGCCAGATTTTGAGAAAAATGTCAAGAAAAAGCCCCTGCTAGCTAGGAGGGGCAAATGCGGTTTCAAGATCTCGACGCGTCCAGTTCTTTTTGACGGTGTACCAGAATCCCTCCGTGTTTACGATGTTTTGCTCGATGATGTATCTTGCAAATACATCCGCGTGTTGTTGAATATCACGATCTGTGATCAAAGCGTAGCCCGTTCGTTCTTTCACACCGTTCATTCCACCAAAGCGATGGATGGCGTTTGAGAGTGAGCTGAGTTTCAACGCATTCAACTCTTCGTGTCTTGGAAAATGACCGATTCTTTCGATGACCACTGTCAGTTCGCGCTCAACATTTTCCCACAGGTGCCAATAGCCCATTGGTTTGATGTCGAGTTCTTGCGACAAACGTTTGCGCAAACCGTTCATTCCACCATGGTGACGTTGGATGGCGGTGACAAGACCACTGCGCCCGTTTTGTTGCATGTCACGGTAACTCGGGAAGCGTTTGAGTTTGGTTTCCAGTTGACGAACAGCTACGACGACATTCTCCCACATTTCCCAGTGTCCTTTTGTGACGGAGACCGGATCGAGTCCCAGTCGCTCACGAACAGCCGGGACACCATCATGGAATTCGGAGAGTGCTGCGTGCAATCCACCGAGTCTGCGTTCACTGAACTCTTCTCGTTCTGGAAAACGACCAAGTTCTTGAATGATTGGTCGGAGCGTTTCTTCGACACGGTCCCAATCTTTCCAGTGTCCCCATGCGCGTCGACCACGGCCAAGTCCATGACCCATCTGTTCACGAATCTCAGCGATTCCACCGTGGTTTCCAATGGCGATACTCAGACTTGAATGTCCAAGCTCTTTGAGTTCGTCATGACCAGGAAAATGACCAAGAGTTTTTGCGAGAACTTTCAGCTCCTGCTTTACGTTCTTGATATCACCCCAGTATCCATGCTCGTGTTTTCCTCCACCAATCTCCATTCGTTTTCGAACAGCGATCATTCCGTCATGATGGATGTTGATGGCACCCGTGAGTGAAGAGAGCTTTAACCGTTTCAAGTCACCTGCCGAAGGAAATTTTCCTCCCAGTTGAATAATGACCTCACGCAACTTCACTTCAACGTTTTCCCATTGCGTGTACTGCCCACGATCCGTCTGGGTATATAGAACACCAAGTCGTTTCGCAACGTTCTCTGGTCCACCGTATTTGTTGATGGGACTAATGAGTCGCGTCTCGTTGTTTTTCCAAAGCCAGTGAATCGAAGGCATGTGGCCAAGTTGTTGTGCAATCGGACGCAGTTCGCGTTCAAGATTCGCGAAGTCGTTCCAGTGTCCTTGTGGCACGGAGGTTCGTGAAATCTGAGTTTGGAATTTTTGCGTATCGCCCGTTTTTTCAAACTCAGCGATCGCTTCTTCCAGAGTCGACACACTCCACAGCCGAATCTTTTTCCAAAAAAGACCTGTGTCTGTAAGCTCAAGCGAAAGAACGACCCTCGCCAACACATCCACATGCCGTTTCAGGCACGCGTCATCAACGCACACCTTTTTTACGTACATGATAACCCCAACGTTTGTGCTCGCTTCACCCTGAAGCAAGCAAAGACCGTAACAAAATAGGACGGCCTTGTCAATCGAGCTCAAGAGTTCGCTATCCTCACGTGGAGCTTTACAAATCTTATTTTTTATGCTAATCTATTATTGTTGCTAGATAATTAGCAATAATGCTAATTTTATGAAACCGTCTAATAAAAGAGCTAATTTAATGGATTTTGTAGAGACCCTAAAAAAGGAAGGTCTTTTCGTGTTTGGCAAAACCGATCTGATGCGGCTATTTGGACGGTCTCATACATCTGTTACATTTTTATTACATCGTTATTCCAAGCGGGGAGTTTTGATTCGTTTAAAAAATGGCCTTTACGCCCTTGTGGGTGCCACGATCCCAGAGTTTTATCTCGCAAATCGATTGTATGAACCTTCTTACGTTTCCCTTGAAACTGCCCTATCGTTTCATGGGATCATTCCTGAAACAGTTTATGCCGTGACATCCATCACAACTCTGACACCAAGAGAGCGAATGGTGAGCGGGAAAAGATATCTGTACCATCGCATCCAACCGAAAGCATTTACGGGGTATCGGCCAATGGAACAAGGAGAATTTACCTGTCTCATCGCAGAACCGGAAAAAGCGCTCGTGGACTATTACTATTTTGTTGCTCGTGGATTGCGTAAGCCACTAGATGTCGATCGGTTGCACCTAAAAAATTTGGATTCACACAAACTGATGGAATATGCATCTTTGTTCTCTCATCAAAAATTAGATTTGTTACTCAAAGAATTGTTTTCATCTAAATTATGATTTCACGCGAGAGTATTGCCGATTCAGCAATAAGATTTCACACACGCGAGTTTAATATTGCTCGTGAGTATGTTCAGCACATGTTTTTGATGTATCTGTATAAAAAAAAGAAAGCAGATCAGTTGCTGTTTAAAGGTGGGACAGCATTGCGGATCGTTTTTGAAAGCCCGCGTTTCTCAGAAGATTTAGATTTTTCGTCGTTTGGACTGAACGCAGGAGAAATCGAGGAATTTTTTTTGAGCACACTTTCTGATTTGGAAAGATTTGGATTATCAATTCAGCTTCACGAAAAATCTCATGAAACATCTGGTGGGTATTACGGAGAAGCAAAATTTACTATTTACGAACATCCTATTTCTCTTGAAGTTAATGTCAATGCAAAAAGTGGAGAGCGAGTCCTTGGAGAATTTAAATTGATTCATGGGAATTTTGCTCCAAACTATGGATTGCAGATTCTCCCACAAACTACTTTGGTTCAGGAAAAAATTCAGGCGCTTCTCACCCGCCATAAACCGCGCGATTTTTACGATCTGTATTTTATGCTTCGTACACATCTCGTATCGCCTGATCAACGAGCCTTGTTACACGAAGTACTTCCGTTGGTTGAATCGACACAAATCGATTTTCGTCAGGAGCTAGAAGTTTTTCTTCCGCTGGATCACCAAGCAGTAATTCGTGATTTTAAAAGAAGCCTTCTTTTAGAAATTCAGAGGAATACAGCAACAGGTCTATCAAAAAACCAATGATTTTAAATCATCGGTCAGAATTTATGCGTTGAGCAACGTCCGAAACCGCTCCACCGATCCTGTCCCCCTGAACTCCTCGATCGCCGCCGTGAGATCTCGCACGACCCACCGAGCTTTCATGACAGACCAGAACGGATCCGTCGGTACACCGAGCTCGATCACGATCTGCGCAAGATCGTTGGCATTCGTGGCAAGGAGATTGTCGGTGATCGGGTTGAAGCCCATCTTTTCACGCACGAGCTCGTAACCACCATGGTATCGGACGATAGCTCGTGAAAGTGAAGGTCTTTTTCTTTTGATCAGAATGCTGTGTGTTGGAAAACTACTTTCTGACTGGAGAATCTCCTTGAGTTCTTTCTCAACAAGCGACCAGTCACTCCAACCTCCTGGGGAGACACGTTGGAAACCAACGCAAAGCTTCTTTGCGATTTGTTGAATGTCGAACCTGTCAGAAATTGCTGCATACAACCCACCTAGTCTAGCAGTTATGTATTCTGATTTCTTTGGCATTCTTCCAAGTTTGTAAACCAATGGACGAAGGGCATCGAGAATCTGTTGCTCCATTGTCCAAGAGAATTCATCTCGAATACGCCGGGTTATTCCAGCACGTTGTCGTGCTTTTCGGACTCCACCCGTTCGACCAATCGCACTGAGCAAGTCACCATATCCATTTTTTTTCAGCTCAGGACAAGACGGAAAATGCCCAAGCCGTTCTGTTATCACTGAAAGTTCCTGATCGAGCATGTCTGTACTTTCATCTGTCCAACCATTCTCTCTTCGAATGATAGGAAGACCGAGACGAGTACGGACATCATTCATTCCGTTGTGGTAGTTGAAACAAGCAAGAACGAATGAACTATAACCAAGTTTATTCAGAGCAGGAGCTCCAAGCAACTCGCCATGTTTTGCAATAATCACACGAGCCTCACCCTCAACGTTTTCCCATTTTTTCCAGTAGCCTTTTGGTTTTTCACGAACTCCTTGCGTTCTCATTTTTTTGATCCATTGTGAAAGGAACAGCACACGACCGTAACAAAAAAGGACAGTTGTGTCAATCGAGCTCAGCTCGATCACTCACCGTCCAGTAGCGTACGAAACCGCTCCACCGATCCCGTCTCCTTGTACTCCCCGATCGCCGCGGTGAGATCCCGCACAACCCAGCGTTCTTTCATTGTGGCCCAGAACCGATCCGTCGGCACACTGAGCTTGATCACGATCTGGGCAAGATCGTTTGCGTGAGTGGCAAGGAGATTGTCGGTGATGGGACCGTACCCAAGTTGGTCTCTCAGTTTGATGATTCCACCATACGTTTTGTAGATGTGGTTTATCGCCCCTTTTAAGCCATACTTGTTAAGATCAGATTGCGTAGGGAAGTGACCAATTCTTTTTGCAAGATTGATTACGTTTTGCTCGACATCAGACCAGTCGTGTTTACAAACACGAAGGATAGGGGAACCAAGTCTTTCACGAACACGATTCACACCTCCATGTTTTTTGAACGCGTTTCCGATTGATAGTAATCCATTGAGAGCTAACTCATCTTCACTTGGAAAGTGCCCAAGCTTCTTGATGAGCGGAGTTAAAATGCGTTCAATGTTTGCAAAGTCATCCCAGTGTCCATTTGGTACCTTTGGTATAGAGAAGGCGAATTTCACACGAAATGAACGAGACCCACCTAATTTTGACATTGCCAAGACGAGAGTGGAAAGATGTCGGTCGGTCATCTCAGTTCTTGTTGGAAAGTGACCGAGTTCAGAGACAAGGTTTTTCAGCTCATCCAGTACGGCTTTCCGTGTTTTCCAGTGATCAATAGGTTTGAGTTCCCACCCTTCTTGAATTCCCATGCGTTTACGCACTGGAATGATTCCACCGTACCTATTGATCGCAGAATCCAATTGTGAATCGTAAACTCTCAATTCTGCACGGGATGGAAAATGCCCAAGCGCTTTTTGGACTTGGCGCATACGCTCAGCAACCTTTTCAAAATCGTCCCAATTTTCACTTTTGGATAGTTTCTTTTTCCTCATGTGTTTTTCTCCTCCAGAAGTTGTAAAGAACAGAACAGGACCGTAACAAAAAAGGACAGTCTCGTCAACTGTCCAGTAGCGCTCTGTCAACGGGACTACAAGCTGTCCAGAAGTGTCCGAAATCGCTCCACCGACTCCGTCTGTTTGAATTCCTCAAGTGCCACGTTGAGATCTCGCACGACCCAATGCTTCTTCATCGTGGTCCAGAACCGATCTGTTGGCACGCCGAGCTCGATCACGATCTGGGCGAGATCGTTGGCATTTGTGGCGAGGAGATTGTCGGTGACTGGTTCATACCCCATGCGATTACGAACAGAGATGATGCCGTTGTATCTTTTGGCGATTGCATCCGAAAGACCAGAGTGGCCCAGGCGATTCAAGTCTCTTTGGGTTGGAAAGAGTCCGTCAAGAACTGTGATGATCTCATTGATTCCTTCCTCTACATTTCTCCACTCGGTCCAGACTTTTTTGGGTTGTTTGCGTAACGTTAGATCCACGATGGGTTCACTTGGGGGGTCGTGATATCCCATTCGTTTTTTCATTTCTATTAGGCCACCATGATACGTGGTAATAGAAACTTCGAGACTACTGCATTTAAGATCACGTAGTTCTGATGAGGTAGGAAATTGCCCGTTGTTTCGACGAATCGCTTCTCGCATTTTTTCTTCAGCGTATGCGACATTCCGCCAGGAGCCATATGGAATGCGGAGGTATTTGATTCCCATGCGTTTACGAACTTCAGGAAAACCACCCCACTTAGAAATGATCGCACGAACGAGCGTGTGTTTTCCAAGGCGCCGTAATTCAGCTGGCGTCGGAAATCTTCCATCAAGTTCAGTCATGATTACACGAAGAGCTTTTTCAACCTCCTCAAAAGTCTCCATTCCGTCTCCTTGAATGGAAAATGACCGTAACAAAAAAGGACAGTCTCGTCAACTGTCCAGTAACGCCTGGAACAGATCCAGCGATTTTGTTTGTTTGAACTTCTCAATCGCTGTGGTGAGATCCAGCACAACCCATCGCTCTTTCATCACAGACCAGAACCGATCCGTCGGCACGCCGAGCTCGATCACGATCTGTGCGAGGTCATTGGCGTGGGTGCTGAGGTAGGTGTCGGTGATTGGTCCGTAGCCCATCTTTTCGCGTACAACCGCGAATCCACCATGTCTTCCGATTCTGTTTCGTAGAGTCCATTCGTTATTGAATTCATCAGGATTTGGGAAGTGCCCGAGTTTGTCGATGAGAATTTGGAGTTCAGCTTCGACATTTTCCCAAACGTTCCAGTATCCACGCAAGTGTCGAGTAGGTTTGTATCCAAGCAGTTTGGCAACTTTGTGAAATCCACCGAATTGAGTTGATATGGCACGGATGAGTCCATTTAGATGGCGTGCTTTTAGATCAACTATTCTTGGAAAATAACCCAATTCTTTCGCGATTTCACGAAGTTTTGCGTTGACGGCTTCAATGTTTGACCATTTACCTTTGGGTTGTCTGATGGTTTCTTCTGCCAGTAGATCGCGTATCGTTTGGAAACCACCAAGTTTGTTACTGATCGCCGAGGACAGTCCTGAGTAACCGAGTTCATACAACTCATGTGCAGTCGGGAAATGACCAATTATTTTTTTGATCTCAAGTAGTTTTGTTATGACCTGATCGAGATCTTGCCACGTTCCACTACAGACCTTCACCTGTGCTATTTTCATTCGATCACGTACGACATATGAACCGCCATGATACGTTTCGATTGCATGCCTTAACGAATTTTCATTGAGTCGATAAAGATCTCGTGAAGATGGATACTTTCCAATTTTTGTTATGATCTCTCGCAGACGTGGTTCTGCTGCCTCCCATGTCTGATACGGATTCTGTAGCTTTCCCATGTGTTCCTCCAAAGAGCAGGCAGTGACCGTAACAAAAAAGGACGGTTATGTCAATCATTCATTCATCAATGTCATTTATTCATCAACTCGATCAACTGTTCGTAGATGGATGGACATTTGTGGAAACGAAATGTGGCACAAGAGAATTCTTTGTAATAACAGTAAACGATTCTGGATGATACAAGTCAGAAAAAAGGGTGGGAAGTTTGGCTCGAGGCTTTGTATACTTACACTCAAATGCTCGGTAGACATTTCCTCCATCAGTTTCTTCAATAAAGTCTACTTCACCTCCCTTTTGTTTACGCCAAAAATAAACAGAGCCATTGAGCGAGTAATTACTTCGTTGTTTTATCTTTTCAGCAACAAAAAAGTTTTCAAATAACCTCCCGATATCATCACGTGAATCTAATCCATGATAATTTTGAAGCAACGTATTCAGAATACCGTTGTCGAAAAAAAATATTTTATGGTGAGACTTAACTTCATCTCGTTTATTTTTATGCAACGGAAATAATCGAAACACAATAAAGGCTTTTTCTAGAATATCAATATAACTTCTTACGGTCTCCTTGTTTGCTTGAACCGATTGTGCGATCTCCGCATAGGAAACCTCGTTCCCTACTTGAAAAGCGAGCGCTTTAAGAATTTTCTGAAGGAGATCTGGTTTACGAATGCCGTTGTATCCAAGTAAGTCTTTATATAAATAATCGTTTGTTATTTTTTTTAAATTCTCCTCTATAAGTTCACCTGCGTCTAAAACCCCTGGATATGTACCGTAAATCATCAATCGTTCGAGCAGTCTTCTTACTTCAAGTTCTGAATATTTTGACACAATCTCTTCTATCGATAGTGGATACATCCGTACCTCATAATTTCTCCCAGTGAGTGGCTCGTTAATCTTGTTCGCGAGATCAAAACTTGAGGACCCTGTGGCGATAATTTGTAAATCCGGATATGTATCAATCAGTAATTTCAGACTCGTACCAATATTCTGAATTTTTTGTGCTTCGTCTAAAACGATCAATTTTTTATTTCCTAAAAACGCTTTCATTTCCGTTGATGTTTTATTCGTAAGCGCTTCATTCACATCCGGCTCTTCACAAAGAAAATACGCCCCGTCATATTGTTCAACAAGTTTTTTTACTAAGGTCGTCTTTCCTACCTGGCGCGGTCCATACAGGATCACGATCTTGCCATGAAAAAGGTATCGGATCAATCTTTCTTCTATTATTCGTTGATACATAGATTTTTTGTCTAATTGTAATTCTACTATACGATAAAAGTACTTTTTTTGTCAATACGATGACTAAATCCGCATGATCTTTAATAAAAAACTGAACAGTATTAACCGTCCAGTAGCGTTCGAAACCGTTCCACCGATCCCGTTTTCATGAACTCCTCAATCGCCACAGTGAGATCTCGCACGACCCAGCGTTCCTTCATCACTGACCAGAACCGATCTGTCGGCACATTGAGCTCGATTATGATCTGTGCAAGTTCGTTGGCGTTTGAGACGAGAAGATCGTCTGAAATTGAGACGAGATCAAGAATTTGTTTGACCTGATTCCATCCTTTATGAAAACGCATAATGCCGATTTTGAGAGCATTACTTTCCTTCCCAATTTCTGTAATCGATGGAACATGACCGAGTGAATCTCGTAATGCGAGAATCGCTCGTTCTATATGTTCTACGTTCTTCCAATATCCATTTGGGAATCGCGTTTGTTTTGCATTAAGCCTTTCGCGCATCGCTGCCATCCCTCCAAAATGACTGACGATCGCGCTTGCGACAGATCCACGTCCTACACGTTGAAGGTCCTGATAACTTGGATAATGTCCTTCGTGCTTTTTAAAATCACGAAGAACCTTTTCAACATTTTCCCATTGCAACCAGTGACCGTGGTCCACAGTTGTCGCAGGCACAAACATTTTTTTACGCAATCCAGGCATTCCGTCGTACTGCTTCTTGATGGCGTTCGCGAGTGCGGAGTATCCGTTTGTCTGGAGTTCTTGATGTGTGGGAAAATGTCCCAATTTTTTCTCAAGCTCACGGATAACACGTTCGACGTTTTCCCATTTTTTCCAATGACCACGTGGAACTCGTGGTCGCCTGATTTGGCTAGATCGTTCACGACGCGGTCGAATGTATGGCATGATGGGTCCCCCTGAAAGAACGAGAAATGAGTGTAGAGGTAAGTTGAGTTCATGTCAATTAAAAATGGACTGACTCTTACGGAGTCAGTCCAGTCGCGCGCATGGCTTGGTTGGCCAGGGCGCGGAGGGTTGCGCGTTTGATTTTGGGAGCGCCTGCGTTTTTGAAGACATTGTTCCAGACTTTGGAGAAGTCTGTGAGCTTTTGCGGGCGAATCCGCTCGAGCTCTGCTTCAAACTCTGCGAGCCAGTGTTCATTCGGACGGAATTGGCGGCGCATCTCGGCAATGAATGGCCGGTACCACATCACCTCTTCTGCGAAGCACTTTTTCGCAACCGCGATCGACACCGCTTCTGGGGTTTGCGCCCCTTCGTCGGTCAGAACCACGAATGCTTCATGCTTCACATGCGCAGGAGGAACCGGTTGAGCCGGAGTTCCGTTCCGCTTTGGAGCGACGTTCACCGTGTCCGTCATCCGCTTGCGCTCGTCTGCAAAGAAAAGCGCTGTTTGGTCGACTTCTTCGGCATTCGTCTCTCCAACTTTGCGTAGACACACAGACCAGAAGGTGCGTGGGTTGTCGGCAAAGTCGCGTGTTTCGACAAGTCCTGTCATCTCGTTCACACGTTCAAGTCCAAGGCCTACGAGCGCGTCTGTCCATTCTCCAATCATCACTTCTGAGAAGCAGGATGGGGGCAGAGTGAGATGAATGAGACCGTCCTGCGCCGTAACTCGCGCAAGACCTTCGAGGATTTTGAGCCGTTCGCTCATTCCCTTTCCTTTGTTCGTGCTCCAATGAAGCGCGAGCGAGCAGACGGTGAGACGGAACTTTCCGTTCCATTCCTCTGGCAGTTCTGAGAGCCGTCCCACGATGGCGTTTTTGCCACCTTGGTAACTGTGCTCGCGGCCTGTCTCAACCATCCACGGATTCATGTCGATTCCGTAAACTGGTTCTCCGAGTCGACGTTCCAACATGAGAATGCCACACGCCGCATCAAGAATATTCTCCGCGGTGATTTTCCGTTCCTTGAGCCAAGGCTTGTACACCTGAGCGAGGAATCGAGCGACGTCACCGGAAAGCGAGAAATCTTCGTTCTCGAGATAGATGCGCGCGAACGTTTTTCCTGCCACACGTTCTCGGAACATCCCATCAAGAAAGCGCATCGCCTTTTGTTCCCCGGCACCACGTACTTTAGCAAGGACATCAATAAGCCAACGGTCGTCGGTGTCGAGATATTTTGAAGTGATTCGTTTCTCGAGAGCTTTGGTCTCATCTTCTTGGAGGGGGATCATCTGAACACCCATCAGGAAGTTACGCCACTTGAGTTGATTCATCTTCAGAAACGCTTCATCGACAAGTCCTTTCAGAATTGCGATGAGAACCTCGGTCGGAACTTCCATTCCTGGTCGACGGAATCTCCCAATGAACTGGTGGAGCTGAGTTGGCTTCCACCCAAGTGCCAGGACGAGAATCGTGAGTTTCTCGACAACACCCGGCTTGCGCACAAGGGTCATGTTGAAACTTTCCGCTGCGGCCTGTACGGAGATGACCGCGATGCGCACACGATCGTCGTTTTTCCAGCGGTTGATAACCGCCGTACGAGTTTCGTCAATGTCGATGTCATCTGAAACAGCCATGGTGCCATCGATGTGTACAACAGCGTCTTTTCCAAACCAGCGACGAAGCTGATCAACGACGACGTATTCTGTTTCATCGTCTTCTGCCCCTTCGACTTCATGTGTCACTCCGGAAGCAAAAAGCCCTGAGGCAACAACAATTTTTCCTGTTGCAATGCGCGCTTCGATTTCGCGCTTCACCCACATGAGCTTGTCGCTCTTTTCTGGGTCGCGGAAATACCCGTTTACTTCGGCTGGATACTGATACCAGTTTCGTCCGAGATACGGACAGGTGCTCACTTGAGCCATACGTTGGATCAGCGTCGTTTGAAAGTGCGAGCTATCGTAACGGATCAGGTCGTGTACGTATTTTGCTGCGTAGGAAGGTTCAATTTCTACCGTTGGGAACGCCGCGAGACGTTCCATATTGCACGGTGGGAGATCGAGCACTTCATCGGAGGCGAAGTATACGCACATGATCTTACTCATGAGGCCAAAGAATACCCGCGGATGATCGTTGATGTACGCATCGAAATGCGCCTGTGTTGGATACGCCTTTGGGTCGAGGATCATCGCCATGTTTGCCGCTTCGTTTGGATGGTTTTCAAACGGTGTGGCCGTAAGCATGATGCGATGCTTGATCGTCGCATGCTGCGAAAGAGCGATCACACGTGCCGTACGCGCTACATCGTGGTTGATCGCGTGTGCTTCGTCGATGATGATGGCGTCTGCATGATAGCGTTCGATCGCTTTCACCCATCGGTCTGCGTTTACACTCTGCAAGTCACCATAACCAACGAGCAAGTAACGGAATTCGCGAAGTTCACCTGTACTCATGCTTTCAAGTCGACGCAGGTCGTTGATTCCTTCGAGCTTGAGCACAGGCGGAGCTTCCTTGAAATAAACCGGAATTTCCGGTTCCCACACGAGCCCTCGCGCATATGAACGACAGACGACCACAGTGCGTTTCGCACCAAGTTCGTGTAGTCCGATAATTGCGGCCGACGTTTTTTGCGTTCCGACGTCTCCACAGATAAGCGCACTTCCCCGTTCAAGAATTTGCTTGATCCACACACGCACATGCATCGATGGGAACGGGGTTTCCGATCCTTTGATGTGTTCATGGAATGCAGGAAAATGCATTTCGCGTAGGGAGCCGAAGAGTTGCGAAAGAAGTTCAGCGATTTTTCGTTCGCTTGCATCTTCGGCGTTTTCCGCGTCGCTTTTCAGCTTCGCGAGATATCCGTCAGCATCACGATTGAATGCGCGCACATCAGAACGAATCTGACGCTTCACACACATCGTGATGTTGTCTTCACTCATCCGCTCATAGAAATCGCGCGGAAGTGGAGGTCGTCCTTCGTTGATTCGATCTGACTCAGGAGTAAGCGTTCGTTTGCAATGGCGGATTTTGTAATCCACAATCACTTGATACACCTGCTCGAATGCGATGAACAGTTCTGGATGCCGGCGCAATAAGTATTCTGCAATGAGACAGGGATCGGTACGTGGATCTTCTACGTACGCACGCAATTCCTCATCCGTCATCATGAGTTGATCGAACGCCGTCTGGTCAACTTCTTCTGGCAAGAACACCACGCCGCTCACTTCAACAAGGTGACGATGAAAGCGCGCACGCAACGGTGGTTCCGTAATGTTCAGAAGGATCAACCGATCCGTCTGACTCGCCCGCCGAAACGCCGGGCGTCCTTCTGTCTCAATGGTGTTGAAATCCATGGAAATACCTTGGTTTGGGTTGTAAAGAACAAGGGAGGACAGTAACAAAAAAAGACGGCTGTGTCAATCGAGCTGAGCTCGATGATAATCCCGTCGAGTGGGATTTTAGCCGTCTTGTGTCATAAAGAGTTCGAGAGCTTCGCGCCAGTATTGGATGTTTTGCTCGATGTCATCCTCTTGGATTCCTCTTTCCAGAGTTTGAGCGAGGACGATTTCTGCATCCTCGAGTCGTTTGCTCAGCAACATGTGTGTTGCTGGCGAAATGCGGACATGTGTTCCGTTGTGATCAGGACTCGTCAGGTCGCTTTCAATGAGGAACAGCTGTCCACCAAGTCGGACAAGTGCCCATGTGCCGACTGCGTACGCTTCTCTGTTTGGACCGATCAGTTCGGTTGTGATTATGAGCGTATTATTCATCATTCCCATGAGCGGGAGAGATGGTTCTGTATCCATGTGTTCACTGCCAGTCTTGAGAATCTCAATCATTTTTTCTCCTCATGTCGACGGAATATCGACAAGCGAAGAATGTAACAAAAAAAGACGGCTGTGTCAACCGTCTAAGAGGTCATGTCTAAGAGGTCACGGAACCGATCGACAGATCCGTTGCGAGAGAATTCTTCAATGGCGGCGGTGAGGTCGCGAGTGACCCAGCGCGACTTGAGTACAAGCCAGAGTTTGTCGGTAGGTACTCGGAGAATGAGAATGATTCTTGCAAGGTTGTCTGCGTTTTGTGCAATGAGCATATCAGAGACTGGATCGTATCCAAGTCGTTTTGAGACTGCAGCCCATCCATCGAAGTGTCGTTGAATGGCTTGGAGTGCGCCGTTTAGATTGCTCGAAGAGAGATCTACCGTGTTTGGAATGCGTCCAAGTTTTTTTTCTAACTCTCGAACAGCGATTTCGATATTTTCCCATTTCTGCCAGTGATTTTTTGGGGCTTCGTGCGCGGTCATTTTAAGACGCTGTTGAACAATCTCTGTTCCGCCGTGAACTTTCAGGATCGTTGTACTTAGTCTCGACAAACCTTTGTCGCGCAACTCCTTGTGTGACGGACAATGACCGAGCTCACCTTCGAGCTCGCGCATTTTTTTCTCGACGTTTTCCCAAATGAGCCAATGGCCACGAGGATAACGATTGGCATCGACATTCATGCGCGCACGAACTGCTTGCATGCCGTCGTATTTTGTTACGATGACATTTGCAAGGGATGCTAGTTCGTTTTTTTGCAGATCTTGGTACGTTGGGAATTTCCCAATTCGCTTTTCAACTTCACGAAGAGTTGCTTCAACATTTGCCCATTTTTGCCAATAACCACGTTCTTTCTTTTTCATTCTTCTCCTGCGTATAATCGATCTCATCAAAAAAGATCGCATCTGTCAACGCCCAGATGCTATACTGTCCTCATGAAACGATCGATGGGGGAAATTCCACACTGGATTCGAAACACGGCGCTTGGCGCGATGGGGGTTGTTGGGGCTGCGACCGTTGTGTCGCATGAGATGAATAAGCCTGAGCCAGAAAAGACGGTGGAACGTGCACCAGATCCTCCGACGGAGCTTGAGAAGGCGCGGCAGTTGCTCGAGCACGTTGCAAAAGTTCCACGGAGAGAAACTTCTGAACAGATTGATGCACGCTTGAAAGAAATGTCTCATGCGATTGATTTGGCCTATTATCAGAATCCAAAAAAGGAAATAATTCGACAAGTGGATCGGTATCTTGCGGTATTGAAGTTTGAAACTTTGTCAGAGAAAGATGCTCGGTATTCAAAAATGACTCTGGAGGAAGTTGTGGCAAATCTTGAACCGATTATTCTGTCACCAACTTTATCATCAGACACACGAACGGCTGCGCGTGATATTTTGAAAGGGCGATTGCATCAAGAACTCGTCCGTATGACACGTCAAATGTCGCCTGAGGATGTGGTTTCACACCGCGTATTTCTTGGTCTTGATATTCATGCACCGAATCGTCCGACGGGCGCGGATATGGATGAGATGTGGACGTACAAAATTAAAACAGACGCGATTTCTTCTGATGCTGTTCGAATGTACGGGCCTTCAACGAAGGAATCATTGAAAGATGAAACAAAACAGGTGATGTTCGACACGTGGATCAAAAAACAACAGGTCGCCACCGATTGGTTTTCACGTCATGCGACAGAACTTGGGTTTGATGAACAAATCGCGCCATATCTTTCACCAGAGACAATGCTTGCGGTTGTTCATGCTGAACATTTTTCTGTTTTCGATCCAGAAACATTCATCGAACTTTCCCCAGTGTTGTTTGAAACGTTCAACATCACGTTTATGCCGTCTGTCCATGACAATTTGTACAGCGGTGGTCTGAATCAAACAACAGAAGCAACATTTAAGAGTATTTTGAAAAAATATGGAGACACACTGCGTGAGATTCAGAAACAGGATCAGACGGTACATCTCGTTATTCCAGATAGAAAACAGGATACAGGAATATTTTCACAAGCCATGGTGACCGATCTCGAATCACAACTCGTGTATAATACGCTCATTCTCGCGGAGAATATGAAGCGGACCACGCGTTTGATACACGATGGTGGGCCACTTCACAATCTTTGGGATGAGGCTGATGATGCGTCACGTGCAAGATTCATTGCAACACTTGCTCCAGCAGCGACGAATCATCCTGGGGAAGCGAAACGAGCTGTATTGTCCGTGTATCCAAAAGATACTCTTGATCAAGTATCGGCTGCTCTGTCAGCGCGTGGTGAAAAAGATGGCGTTGCCCTTTCCGACCGTGGAGCAAATCGCGGATATCAAACTATTCAGTACTTGATGCCGTTATGAAACAAGCAACCGCAAAAGATGTTTTACGCGTGTTTTGGCAACACACACGCAAGTATAAAGGGAGGGCTTTTTTGATTGTGAGTCTGACAGGAATCGCGATGGCGCTTGAAGCGTTGCAACCTTGGTATTTGAAACAACTGTTCGATTTACTTGAAACACAATCGCCAACGGTTGCGGTGATCGGAATTTTTATTCCAACCATTTTGACTTTATTTGCGCTAAAAGCGACCGCTTGGATTTTTTGGCGCGTTATGACCGTGATCAACAATCGGTTTAAGCCAACCGTGATGCAGGATTTGGAAACAACTGCCTTCGCGTATTTACTTGGACATTCATATCAGTTTTTTACGGATAGTTTTGCTGGATCGATTGTAAGAAAAGTTTCTCGTTTAACTCATGCATATGAACGATTGGCAGATGAGATTACATTTAAGTTCACTCCAGCGGTTGTCGTTTTGCTTGGGACAACGATCGGTCTCTCGACTCAGTTTCCACTTCTCGCTCTCGTTTTTGTCGTGTGGACCGCGATCTATTTTATCTTTATCTATCGTGCGTCAAAATGGGCCGTGGTGATTGATATTGAACGTGCTCGTTTAAATTCACTTACAGGTGCTGCTCTTGCGGATGCGGTTTCAAATGCGGTGACGATCAAGTTATTTCCATCTTTTGATTATGAAATGGAACGGTTTACAGAGGCGGTATCGAAGTTTGCTCGTGCGCAAACACGAAGTTGGAATCGACATGAAATTATTTTCGCGGCACAGGCTGCATTCATGATTGCGATTGAGATTATTCTCATGACCATTGGGGTGATGTCTTGGATCGACGGGACACTCACGCTTGGAGACATTGTTTTTATTCAAACGTCACTTACATTAGTCTTTGGAAAACTGTGGGAAGTGTCGCGATCGTTCCGTCACGTTTTTGATTCTATGGCGGATGGAAAAGAAATGGTTGAGATTATGCTTTTGCCACACGGAGTTCGTGATCGCAAAGGTGCAAAAAAATTATCTGTAAGACGCGGACAGATCGATTTCCGTCGCGTGGAGTTTGCATTCAATCGTCGTCCAGTCCTCGAAAAGTTTTCGCTGTCGATTCGTGCTCAAGAAAAAGTTGCACTGATTGGTCCGTCTGGTGCGGGGAAATCAACAATCACAAAATTATTATTCCGATTTTTCGATGTGAAACGTGGATTGATCGTGATCGATGGCCAAGATATTGCAAAAGTAACACAAGATAGTTTGCGCGAAGCAATTTCACTCGTCCCACAAGAGCCAATTTTGTTTCACCGCACACTGATGGAAAATATCCGCTACGGACGCCGTGAAGCAACAGATGAAGAAGTGATCGAAGCGGCACGTCGCGCCCATTGCGACGAGTTTATTTCCGGATTATCGCACGGCTACGACACATTCGTCGGAGAACGTGGAGTAAAACTGTCCGGCGGTGAACGACAACGCGTGGCGATAGCCCGTGCCATTCTCAAAAACGCCCCAATTCTCGTTCTCGACGAAGCAACAAGTTCGCTCGATTCCGAATCCGAGTCACTCATTCAAGACGCACTCCACGAACTCATGCGAGACAAGACAGTCATCGTCATCGCCCATCGTTTATCGACGATTATGGAAATGGATCGCATCATCGTCATTGAAGCAGGACGAGTTACGTCAACGGGAACCCATCAAGAATTGCTCAAAGAAAAAGGCACTTATTTTAAACTCTGGAATATCCAAGCAGGCGGGTTCGGAGAATAGGACACATAGGGCTTATCTAGCTACGAGACGGATTGTGATGAGACCGACTAGCACTCTTGCTAATCTGACCGTCACTAAGTGACGAATCTGACCGTCACTTAGTGACGGTCAGATTCTTTTAGTGTCTTTTTTAATGATTTCTTTGTTATTTTATATCGTGATTCAAACATGTTTTGATCACCGCATGTTTTGACCGTCACTTAGTGACGGTCAGGGAGAAATGGCGTATTATGAGTTGTATATGAGAGAACCTTTTGACTCGAGAGCTTATTATCATGTGTATAATCGTGGAGTTGATAAACGTGTTTTATTTTCTGATCAGTGGGATTTTCGAAGATTTTGTGAATCGCTTTATCTTTTTAATGATACCAATTATAAGCATAAAGGCGGACGTGTGATACAGCGTGATATTCCGTTGGCTGGACATGAACTTTTTACCTTTGATCGCGACCCACTCGTGAGTATTGTTGCTTATTGTTTGGTTCCTAATCATTTCCACATGTTATTGCGACAGAAGGAACCAAATGGAATCTCAAAATTTTTACACCGTGTTGGGATGGGTTATGCGAAGTATTTTAATAAACGATACAGTCGTGAGGGAAGGTTATTCGAAAGTCCGTTTAAAGCAAAGCCGGTTGATCTCAAGGAGCATCTACAACTCCTACCAAGATATATTCATCTGAACGCACTTGATGGAACAAATATTCAATGGCGAGCTGGGCAGAAAACAGATTGGAAAAAAGCTAAGGTTTTGCTCAATAGTTTTGTATGGTCAAGTCATAAAGCCTACGCAGGATTAAAATCATTTTTGCCAATTGTGGATGAAGAAGTCGCGAAAGAATGGTTTCCAACAAAAGAAGCCTATTGGAAATATCTCATAACACCTACCAATATGGAGGAAGAGCTTACCTTCACAAAAATGATGTAAAAAATAGGACCGTCACTAAGTGATGGTCAGGTTCGTTTTGCATGCACGTGGCGAGAGTGGGTGGAGTCGAGGCTTAACTCTGAGCAAAAAGCGAGAGAACGTCTTCCAACATGATGTCGATGTGGTGCTTACCAGAGAGTTCACGGATGATCCTTTCTTCTTCGTGGAGACATAGAAGTAGTGTCACTCGCAGGTGCGTGAGATCGCTCTCGCCATGGATTCCAATGATGCGTCCACCTTGGTGATGGAGATGGGTCGGCGGAAACTCTCCTTCAACGAGGAATCCAGGTGTGTACGGACTTTCATTCTTGAGAGGTGGATCGGTAAGACGACGAGTGGAGAGGGTTTGCGGGTTGAGTGGAATACCGTCACGATCGAGGTTCCATCACCAGACCTGTTTATTTGGAGTTGGTATGATGTTCTCCTGATTTTGTCTTGCGACTCAAAAAACTATCATAGAGTTGCCATTCTGTCTATGCTGCGATGGCAATTGTTACAGATTTGTTATCTGATATCTGACCGTCACTATCTGACCGTCACTTAGTGACGGTCAGATAGTTTTTGATGTTTGTCTTGTGATTCCGTTGTTATTTTATAGGGTGATTTAAATGTATTTTTATCATCGTTGTTTTGACCGTCTCTAAGTGACGGTCAGATTTTAAGTGACGGTCAGATTTTTTATGTAGAAACGAGGTGGGTTGTGATGAGATCGACGGCGAGTTCTGCATCAAGAAGTCCGGATTTCATGCCTGCGTCGTAGCGGAAGAGGAGGTCGTGGGTAGAGCAAAGAGCGTCTAGCGTGTAGCGTTTCGCGTGTAGGAGGGATTTTTGGGCGACGAATGGGTGGATGTCCATGTCGGATGCGAGTTGCGTTGACGTCGCGTGTGGGTTTTCGTCAAGCAGTGCTCTCGCTCCAAGAAGGATACGGACCTGTCGTGCAAGCATGGAAAAGATTTGAAAATCACTTGCGCCGCTTTCGCGTTCTTGGAAAAGAAGCTTGATTGCCTGCTTACCCTGTTTTTGACTGACTGCATCAATTAGTGCAAAAATTTCTCCTTCGAATTGAGCACGGACGAGTTCGTCAACGTCTTTTTTTTGAATTTCACGATTCAGACAAAACGAGGCCAATTTCTGAATCTCATTATCCATCTGCCACAAGTCTCCACCGACGCGATCACATAGTTCACGAAGCGCATCTGAGGCGATGTGTCCGCCATAAGACTTCATCCGATCTGTCGTCCATTTTGAAAGCGCCGAACCTTCGAGAGTTGGAAACACGTATTTGTGAAGAGATTGTCCTGCCTCGCTCGCAATGGTAGAAAACAGTTTCTTTTTTCCTATATCTGATGTTTCCCACATCACCACGATTGCCGATTCAGGCGTTCTCGCAAGCGCAGCCCATGCCTCTTCCCCATCCTTTTTCGTCGTCGCAATTATATCCTTCACAACCACCATCCGTTTCTGGCTCATAAACGGCAAACTTTGCATGGCTTGCAGGACTTCTCCGGCTGGTGTGCCAGACTCAAAAACCGACAGGTTTAACCCAGTCGGATCGAATTTCTTCAAAAATGCCGTTTGCAGTTCTTTCACCTTTTCCTGCACACGGAATGTGTCGTCGCCGTAAACGAGGATAAGCATAGTTCGATGGTTCGATATCTCACCACAGGCAGGTTCACTATACAGTACGCCTGTATCTTACCGTCTAGCTTGTCTTATTGACAAACTCCTCATTTTTGCTAGTGTACTAGCTCGCTTTGGCATCCCGCCGGGTAGAGACAGGAGGGAGCATGTTGTTCTTTTATGTGTTGATGCAATTGCTTGTGCCGTTGGCGCAGGCCGAAGACCCGTTGCCGGAGTGGATGAAGAACTGCCGTGTGACGTCGAGGAACAGTCCGTGGTATCCAAAGCTACTTGAAGCGTGGACGCGCGTTCATGAAAGCAGTCTCGATTGGGATATTGCGACGTGTACGGTCACCGTTCCAAAAAGCTTGCAGGAAACGTATGCGTTTTGTGACGTGGACGTTCTTGGGTCACCTGATCGTGGAATCGGTGAAGTGACGACTCGCGAGTCTTGTGTCATCGACTTGCGAATGGATCGTTTAAGTGGTCTTGAGTCGCTTGTCGAAAAGGCTCGTCGAGCGGCGGATGACGCGGCACGTCGCGCGACTGTGGCGGAAGAAGCTGGTCGGTCGGCGAGTGCTCGTGCCGATGCGGCGGCTGGATCTGCTTATCAGGCAAGTGTTGATGCAAGTGCAGCTCGCGTTGCTGCCGAAGATGCACTCGCGGGTGTCGAGGAAGCACGTCGACTTGCAGCTCAAGCACAGAGTGATGCACAAGAAGCAAAGCGTCAGGCGACCGCCGCAGCGAGTCGTGCCACGAGTGCGGAAGACGAAGCGAAGGTTGCAACGAAGCTTGCACGGCGAGCACTCAGCTCTGGCGGGTATCTTCTCGTCCAAGGTGGTGCGCACTACATGTTGCGCAACGAAGTCGTCGTTCCGTATGGTGAGGATGGAATCCTTTCGTCGGGTTACGACTCGGCAGATCTTGCGCATGCACGCATTGTTCGTACGGAAGGCGTGGGTGGAGCGGTCATCGGATTTGACGGCGGTTACGCTTGGCCAGTTGCACGACTTGGTGTGCAAGTGAACGGGTATTGGATGAATGAGATGACCGAAAGCGATACGTTCGCCGTTGTGAATATCAATGGCTTCGGCGCCTCGAGCGATCTTCATCTCGATATTGGTCGCGGCCCACTCAAGATTGGTGCTGGACCAACACTCGTTGTCACCATGCTTGGAGACGATCCAACGTCGACACCAACATTGACCAGTTACGTTCTTGGTGGCATGGTGCAAGCGACGTACAACAGCACCATTGATCGCAGTACACAACTTATTGGTGTGCAACTGCGAGTCGGCAAGGAAACGTTTAATACGTCTTTGCAAGGTTACGAACAAACGTTCGATGCACCGTGGGCGCAGGTTGTCTTCGTCCTCGGGCTCGGCGGAGCCCCCGAACCCCCTTTGAAGGAGAGCAAATGAGACTGTATCTACTTGTCTTGATCGCCTGCGGTACGTCCGAAGTGACAGCCCCAGAAACAGAAACAGTCAACGCAGACAGCAATGCGGATGCAGATACCGATGTCGACAGCGACACGGATAGCGATTCGGATTCGGACACCGAGCCTGCATCGACTGTTGATCCGAATCCGAACGAGAATGGCAATGTGATGATCGAGCTCCAGCTTGGTCGGTCGGTTTCCTCGATCGAGTTCTGGTACGGCTACTGCGCCACGCGCGAAGCAGTCGACTGTCCGGAGTTCGACTACGTCGGCGAAGAGGCAAACACGCGCACCTACGACTTCGAGTT
Organism: Candidatus Uhrbacteria bacterium RIFOXYB12_FULL_58_10; assembly: GCA_943359455.1. Taxonomy (GTDB): domain Bacteria; phylum Patescibacteriota; class Patescibacteriia; order UBA9934; family GWF2-40-263; genus YC12-FULL-57-11. Next base: position 8,359 of record CALRHL010000006.1, on the reverse strand, counting down.
CGTTGGGACGACCGGCTCGCTCAAGTTCGATGCTTACATCGACGAAGATGGCGATGGCGTGATCGACTCCGATCTCGCTGATCTCGACGGCAGTGGCTACTGCTACACGACCGCAGAAGTCGCGGCTTTCATGGATGGCGAATCCGTCACAACGCTCCTTTCTTCAGTCACGACCGACAACTGCCTCATCGGCCTGTCGCTCACCGACGCTTGGGACAGCGTCTCCACCTCCCCCTGATTCGTCAGGGGTATTTTTTTACATTTCTTCTCGCACCGCAGTAACAACCACAGGGTCTACCGTAAGGTCTACTTCAAGGCGACGGGTGATATTTTGATTTGTTCGCGTGATCGTGATTGTGCGACTTGTTCCGCCTAGATTTGTGATGAGGACGTCACAACTTGTACTTCCAATACTGATCGACGTTGTCAAAAAATCCGGATCTCCCACTAACTGGATTAACAGCTCGTCAAAACAACCAAAGACAACCGCTTGTTCTTCAAACACTCCTTCCTCTTCGACAGCTGTACGAAACGCATCGATCCCACCCAAAGAGAGAGCAAGCAAAGCAGCCAATGATGCACCTGTGATCACAAGCATGAGGAATAATAATATAGCTCCGCGTTCGTCTTTCATAATTCAATCGTTTGTGGGGAAAGCGCAATCGTTGTTTCACCTTGAAATGAGACGCCTCTATAAGGAGTTGCATCTGGATTCAAAAGCGCGAGATCAAAATCAAGTTGAAGGCCCGTGAGCTTTTCATCACTGTCTCGTCTTACAGCTTCGATGCGCCAGACAACGACGTCAATATCTGCTGGGGTGAGATACACGATAGGATCTGCTCCACGTTGGAAACGTAATCGACGAACGGGTCCAATCGTCACCAGATCGATCGCGACCGTTGCACCAGAATTATCGATTTCCCTTTCACGATAAGTTTTAGATGGAAAACCGGTCCGAAGAACATCGGACCGGTTTTTGCTTAGACCTCTAAACCAAACTCCCTCGACATTAATCGAAGGAGTGGTTGGTCTCGGATCATTTGGACCGTCCAGTACCTGGTGGACCTGACGGGATTTGAACCCGTAATTCCTGGTGACAACCCTGGTGTGGTTACCATTTACCACTACAGGCCCTAGTTGGTCCGACCCGAGTAAAAGAAAATCCCCATCACAAAATTTGTGTCGGGGATCTTTGTCACCAGAATGTGTTCGAATGAACCACACCAGGATTAATAATAAGATACCATGAAATTTTTTCTTTGTCAAATTTTTTCCATCTCCCCCCAATTTTTTCCGACCTTTACATTCACGACAAGCGGAACAGATAATGAGACGATCTCTTCCATGATCTTTTTTACGCCACCTGCTACGGCATCCACAGCCTTATCGTCGCATTCAAATACAAGTTCATCGTGGACTTGTAGCAGCATTTTGGCTGGCCACTTGCTGGTCGTGAGCCAGCCGTCCACCGCGATCATGGCCATTTTTACAATGTCTGCTTGCGTGCCCTGGATCGGCATGTTCACTGCCATGCGTTCGGCCATAGCAACGAGCATTTGGATGCCAGAATTGATTTCGGGAAATCCGCGACGGCGACCAAACATGGTGACAGCGAATCCATCCGCATGCGCTCGATGTTTTGTTTCATCGATGTATGTTTTGACCGCGTGATGGATGGAAAAGTATCGATCGATAAATGCTTTGGCTTCATCGACGGACATGTTCGTGGAACGAGCCAGGGAGCGCGGTCCCATGCCATACACGATGCCGAAATTGATCGCCTTGGCGGCACGGCGCTGTTCGAATGTCACCTCTTTCTCTGGAACGTCCCATACTTCAGACGCCGTACGAGTATGAATATCAGCACCAGCATTGAATGCATCAATAAACGGTTTGTCATTTGCCATCACCGCAACAAGACGCAACTCAATTTGGGAATAGTCTGCGGCGATCAGCACCTTTCCCTTCTCTGCAATAAACGCTTTTCGAATTTCATTTCCAAGTTCTGTTTTAATTGGGATGTTTTGCAAGTTTGGATCAACGGAAGACAATCTCCCTGTTGCCGCGATCGTTTGATTGAACGTCGTGTGAATACAACCATCTTTTCCAACAAGTTTTGGAAGTGCTTCTGCATACGTGGATTGCAGTTTTGCTTTTTCCCGAAACTCTGAAATGAGCGGAATAATTTCATGAGTATCTTCCAATTTTTCTAGTTCACTCGCGGCCGTTGAATATCCCGTCGTTGTTTTTTTAATTCCTTTGGTTGGAAGATTAAGTTTTGAAAAAAGAACATCAGCAAGTTGTGACGGAGAGTTGACATTGAACGTCATCCCAGCGAGCTGCTGGATTTTTTCTGTCAGCGCGTTCAGATCGACTTCTAGTTTTTTTGAAAATGAATCCAGCGCTGTGGTGTCAAGCAGGATTCCTGCTTTCTCCATTTTGTAGAGAACAGGAATGAGTGGAAGTTCTACGTCGCGAAAAATTTTTGTCATGCCCGATCGTTCCAGTTCTTCTTCCATCCGGACGGCAATCTTTGGAAGTTCTCGCACGATCGATCCAAGAGTTGTCAGGTCTTTATCTGTGGCAAATGAGACAGGAACCGTCACATCCGTCACGATGGCTCCAAGATCGTGTGTCCGCGTTCCAGACGACAGCAAGTACGATGCGATCATCAGATCTGTCACTTTGCTGTCTGCTTCCCAACCAGTGAGATGCATGATGCGTTTCCAGTCGTGCGTCACGATCCGACTCGCTTGATCAAGGTTCGCCTTCACGAGCTCGAGCAACTCGGCATTTGGATTCGGAATAACGACGATACGCTCCCCGTCCGAAATCGCAACGGCTGCCATCGTCGCTCCAAACAGATCCGGCGTCTGCTCGACAAACACAACCGCGATCGTATTTGTCTTGATTGTTTCAAGGGCTTTGGAAACATTCGCCGACCCTCGGATTATTTGAATTTTTCCTTTCCCAGCCACTTTAGTGGCGTCTGCGGTGGTCACGTCGTTCCTCCCGGACGGGACGACCACCGCCGTCACCGCTGTCAGCGGGACCGCGCCTGAAGGCGGGGTTGGCGGGGTCCCGCCCGATGGCGGGAAAGTCCCTAGGAATTCGTTGTTCATCCCGTCCACTGGCGGCGCTTTAACCTGATCCTGTGGTGTCAGTTTCCTGATCAACGATCGAAATTCCAGGTCTCGGTACAGCGAAATGAGTCTCGACAAATCAGGAACCCCCACCTTCGCTTTTTCAAAATCAAACGCAAGCGGAACATCCCTCACGATTGTGACCAGTTCGAGCGAATCTTTTGTGACTTGATCCTGACCAACAAGTTTTTTCTCAAGCGTTGGCTTGATCGTTCCCGTCCCTCTCGCTTTCAAAATCGATTTAACAGATCCAAACTGCGCAATCAACTCCTTCGCTCCTTTTTCTCCAATCCCTTTCACTCCTGGAATGTTATCAGATGGGTCGCCACGGAGCGCTTTGTAATCGATCATCTGCAACGGGGTGAATCCATACTTTTCAACCACAGCGGTAGGATCGTATAATTTCGTTTCTGAAATCCCTTTTAAAAAATAAACAAGTGTTGTGTTCTCATCCACCAGTTGCATCTGATCCTGATCGCCAGTCACGACAAGCGTTTTCAATTTTTTTTCACCTGCCTTTTTTGAAAGCGTCCCGATGACATCATCTGCTTCATATCCTTCTGCACTCACAGAGGGAATCCCATATAACGTTAATATTTCCTGAATGAGTGGAATCTGCGCGTACAATTCAGGTTCCTTTTCTTTGCGTTGTGCTTTATACGCCTCAAACTTTTCATGCCGGAATGTCTTCCCTGGTAGGTCCCACGCAACGACCATGTAGTCAGGTTTGAACTGACCGAGCATCTTATCAAGGGTCATCGCAAATCCATACGCGGCGTTCACCACTCGTCCATCTTTGGTGGTGAGTGGAGGAATGGCATGCCATGCACGATGCAGGAGTGCGTTGCCGTCAAGTAATAAGAGTGTCTGTTTTGTTTGAGCCATAGATACCGACAGCTTACGTGTTTTTTTGTGAAAAAAAAAGACCCTGAGCGACTCCTGTAAAGTTGGGAGTCGAAGGGTCAGATAGTTACGCCATGCTCGCGGACCACAGCGCCGCATTGAAGAGCCGTTTCACGGACTCATCTTTGATCGTGTTAATGATGACGTTTGTGACGACTGCCATATCGTTCGTACGACGGACGAATGTTGCCGTGTCACCAGCGATGCGAACGAGTGTGCCGATGGAACGCAGACCTTTGGGAATCTTGACAGGATCGCCTGTCTCGAATTGCGCTTTGCCGTAACGATCAACAGAAAGACGGATGAACGTGCCTTGCTTGGTAGTGATGATGGCAACTCCTCCATCGTCTGCACCAAGCGAGATGTCATCGATCGGCTCAGAAGTGATTGCTGGGTGCCACATCTGACGTTGTTCGATCGCGTCTGAAAGGAGAAGCGATGCGATTTCACCAGTCCCGGTGTGTGAGCGAACGATCACTCCACCCAAAAAGGTATCTCGATTGCTTGAATTTGTGAACGGTGGCGAGATTACGATTGGTTCTTCCCCGCGCTTCCAGACGAACAGTTTTCGTGGGCGCATGGCTGGAGCAAGAAACAGGTCGATACTCGTGAGTGTCTGTGAACCAAGCACTCTTCGTCCATCTCCAAATACGAATTCGGAAAGACGGGACAAGAATGTTGCGTTGAGCGAACTGTCACCTCCCTCGATATTGGCGCCAAACACATGGCGTCCCATTGCGAGGTAGTTGATGTAATCGAATCCTGTATAAAACAGGTGTGAAGGTACACGAACTTGTTTCCACACCAGTCGGTTTGCCACAGCAAGATGCACAATTGGATGATCTGGATCGTTGTTTACTCCCGCCACAACGAGCGCATGACGGTTTGCGACTTCCATCCGGACGCGATCAAATGTCTTTTCAGGCGGGCCAAAGAAATGCCACAGCCCCCCGTCCGGGAACCGCGCGACCCCATCAGAACTCGTACCCATTGGCAGATGACTCTCACGTTCCATGAAAACTCCAAGCCGCGGAATCGTACTCGAGTTCCGCTGTTTCGTCAACAGGTCTAAGGTCGTTAGGCGGCTTGAAGGAGTTCTGGTTTTGTCCCTTCTCGAAGTGATTTTGCAATGTTTCGGATGGTATTTGGCAAATTTGTGTGCATTTCGTTTACCCAGATTCCGACTTCCGCGTCAGATGATAGACGGCTTGGTGCAGAGACAGCTCGAGTGGCGGCATCGCGCATCGCGGCGTTGAGGGCTTCTCGTGCGCCGTCTGGGATGTCTTGTCGCATACGATCTGCCCCATCGAACATATCTGCAAGCGCATCAAGCTCTGCCGCGGCTTTTACAGGATCATCAGGGGTTGAAAGGTTTTGAAGGTCAAGACTCGCCATGGCTGTCAGCATAAGGCCATACGCGTCCACTTCGGCACGGACTGCTTGCTCAGGTGACAGATTACCTCGTTCGTTTGTAGGAAGTAAAAGAGGACTATCTTTTGGAAGCCATGAAAGTAATTCGGTTTTAGACGGCATGATTCCAACGAGGCCAGATCGTTCAAGCGACACAGAAAGAGACAGTGCTTGTTCTTCTACGATGACCGCTCCTTGAAACGTTTCAGAAATTTCCTGTGGAGTATCTGGTGCTGATTCATCGCCTTCCAAAGAAGCAATTGGACGCGCAGACGCAGTTTCGTCAGTATGCACAACGACTGTTTCTGTTGCCGCTGGAATAATCGCCGTGTTGCCATCACTTCCCAATCCTTCTGCGTGTGCCGCGGCAAGCGCACCGCGACCTTCTGCGATCGCTGCTTGAAATTCGTCATTCGTTGCTTCGAATGATTGATCACCACCTGCACTTGGTCCGTTATCAACCGTTGGTTCAACACCAAGATTTTCTGCAACCGTTTTTTCGATTGCCGCGATACGTTCCTCGTCTGCTTTTGCCGCTAATATTTCCGCATCAAGCGCCTCTTGTGCTTGTTTTGCTACTTCCTCTTCCGTTAACTCAGCAGGTGGCGCGGCTACTTCCACCTTCTCCTCCACACCCTTCTCTGCTTCTGGTGTTACAGGGACAACAGTCTCTTCTGCCGCAACCACAGGTTCCGACTCTGGATTCACAGGATCTTGCATACTAATTTCCCTTTAATTTCTTTTTAATCTCCTCAATTTTTCTATTTTCTAACGCTTTCACCCTCCCAATCATCCCTTCCCACCGTTTCACCTTTGCCACCTTCGCCGCAGCTCGAACACTCGTAACGACCGCGATTGCCTTTTTTTTGAACTCCTCAGTGGCTGGGGTTAGCATATGACAAAATGATAGCACAGGACTAATTTTTTCTAAAGAAAAACGCACCCTTAGGGTGCGTAGAAGACAATGAGATTTGCGAAGCGGTTGTCTTGGGACACCTCCTCATCGTTACTGGACGAAATGACGCTGTCCATTGGTTCGTATCCTGCGTAGACCATGCCAAGTCGCATGTTGGAGCGAAGGACGCGCCCGGAATTGGCACGAGCTTCGGTTGTGATGACCGTTGGGATCGGATCACCACCAAATCGAAGATGTAGGATCGCCGTACGTTTTGTTGCAGAGTAATATCCTCGATCACGACAGTCACGACGTGTGACAGCATTCGTAATATTGGCGAGTCGAAGTGGAAGTGTGTTCAAAAAAGGAATTTCAACCATTTCCACAACACATGCAGACACGATCGTGGTTCCTTCGCGCACGACCAATACCATGCTGTTCTCGACGATCGATCGGACACTTTGTTCGGTGAAATCAATGTGATAATTCGAGTAGCCAGATCTGTAGATTGTGACGAGGTCAGAAATGTCACCTCTGCGAACGTGTCCTGCTTTCAGTTCTTCCACCGTCACATCTGGAAGCGGTCGAAACGGACGCTTCATTACTTGAAGGTACAACCGTTCTTCTTCGCTTTTCACTCGGTCTGAGACCACCCGACGCGCATTGTTTGCCCCGTAGTATGCGACACCAGCGATGCGTGGATGTCCATGTATAGGAATGAACGCTTCGAGCGAAAGGTTAAATCCACCCCAGTGAATATTTTGTACATCTGGTTGTACATCTTTCGTCACAAATGTGTGGATTTGGAGACGGGAACCATACGTGTGTTCCTCACACAATTGTCGGAGACGCCAGTGAAGAAGTCTGTCTGAATCAAAAATCTCCGTGATCACTCCTTTTGAGCGATCGTTGTGACTGTCAAAAACAATGGAGCCGATACTGCCAATAGAAGGAGCAGCGCTCATGTATCCTCACAGAGAGCGTGGCGATGGTACGACTGATTAAGTTACCAGTCAAGGTGACGATGTCTGGTTATCATCTGTCATTGCGAGCGGAGCGAAGCAATCTATCTGGAGATTACCGCGTCGTCTGAGGACTCCTCGCAATGACGGAGGTAACTATTCGATCGGGACGAGGGACGTTGTGGAGAGCTGTCCTGATTTCAAGCGTTCAAGTCTTGTTTTTACGATTTCATTTTGTGGATTATAAGAAAGGACTGCGGTGACCTGCTCGATTGCTCCGTCGATGTTTCCTTGTTGTTCGTAAATCGAAGCGAGGAACCATCGCGCATTGGAGTACGAGGGAGCGAGTTCAATCGCGCGTTCGAATTCCGTTTGTGCTCGCGTGAGATCACCGTCGATATTTCGACGCAAGTACAACATCCCAAGTTGGAAGGCAACTCCGACATCGAGTGGATTGTATTTTTTAATACTTTCCATTTTTCCTATCGAGTCACCAAGTCGTCCTTGTCGTTCGTATGTCACGGCGAGTTGATAGTGTGCAGAAGCAAAATCTTTTTTCAGTTCGATCGCTTTCAGAAATGCGATTTCTGCAGAAGCAAGGTAACCGTCCAGTTGTGTTTTTGCCGCTTGTGCGGTTGGTACGTCGGTTGATCCCGTCAGATCGCGAACTGTTTCCGCTAAAGTAAGATACGTTTTTCCAAGCTCAGTTTGTGTGGAAGGATTTGTAGGTTCGAGTTCGATTGCTGTTGAATACGCCGCGATGGCAAACGTTCCTGCGTTCCCAATGAGCGGAATAAATTCTCGATACACGGCGCCTCGCACAAGCCAGTTGAGCGCATTACGATCGGATAATTCTGTTGCGCGCACAGCAGCACGAATACTTTCAGAAGACAAAAGTTTGACGGCCTGTTGTGTTTCGGTTGTGACGGTAGAAATGTCTGTGAGGTTTGCAAGTGACTCACCGACTTGCAATAAAAGTGCTTGCGAAAGATTGCGCTCTGCAACGTCATTAAATCGATTGTAGCGAACAGCAGTTTGTAGTTCAT
>CALRHL010000005.1 GCA_943359455.1 Candidatus Uhrbacteria bacterium RIFOXYB12_FULL_58_10 | reverse complement strand
TGGAAGATGCCCGGCAACCGCGGCAGAGGTGAGATCCTCCCCGATCGCATCAAGGGATGGTGTTTGCACAGAAGTCATCGAGCGATTCATCGGACCAGTCGGTTTAAACAATGCGGCGTGACGAAACCGATCGTAACGTTCACGAAGTGTTTCCGAAATACGAATCCATGTGACGACATTTTCTAACCGTGTTTCATCCACACTCAGGTCGTAAAATAATTCTCGGAGAAATGCGTCATGTCGATACGCCTCAAAAAAAAGTTCCGTCGCGGAAACAGCCGTTCGGTGTTGAGTATACGCACTCACAAATGCAGAGAGCATTACACGTTCAAGATCAGATGAAAACCCAGGATCCGTGCCGACTTGTAGTGTGAGCAATCGACGATTCAGAGGTTCTTTTAACGCGTCAAAACTAAGTCCAAGTCGCCCAAATACAACAGGCACATCGCCATGTGAAAGTGCGGCAATAAACAAATGGAGCGGTTCCACCGAACCATGTCCAAATTTTTTTGCAAGCGTGTAGGCATTTTCCACCGTCTTCGTCGCTTCTTGATGAAAGAGATCGGCGATGTTTACTCGCTGACCTTCGGGAACAGGTGCTTGAATTTCTGGAAGGGTATCTGTCCGAACAAAAAACGGCATCTTCGATCGAGAACGTGTCAGTTCACACATGCGCTGAAAGACAAAAGCACCTGTCAGCAAAAAGAGAGAAAGCGCGAGACCTGTTACGCTCGGCAAAATAATCTCGAAAAATACTCCAGCGATTCCATGTGGAAGCATGCTCGCATACACATTCCATCCAAACCAAAGAAAGCAAGCGGTTGCAACCACAAGCATTCCACCATTCACCATGTTAACAGCAGAACGTCGTGCATGTTTTTGTCTAATAGCCTTTTCATCGAGTTGCTCTGACCAAACAAAAACCTTTCCATCTATTTCTGTCCCGACAGATGGTGAGCGTGTCACAGTCGTTGGGTGGAACGTGTTCATGTTACGAAAATAAAAATTCCGTGATAAAAAATACCGACGATCGCAAGAGGAAGGACGGCGACATACACAAAGAAACACGCGACCGCAATGATCGACCAGATCGCAACAGCAGAACCTCTCAGAATAATCATCACCATGCGGATCACGAAACTAATCGCCCGACCACTCCATTCAGTTTCCCCATACATCGGAACAAACAAATTTTTTACCCACACCCCCAAGCCAAATAATTGCGAAGTATTCTTCACCGTCTCACGACACCAGGTCGAAACCAGGACAAGCCCACGCGTGTACCACCAAACGGGCAAAGAAAAAACCCCGCTGAGAAGTTCGCTTAAAATAAGCCGAGCTACCATACGGAGTTTATTCTACCACGGAAGCTCGAAGTGCTTCCATAAGACGGAGGTAAAAACGCAAATTGTGGATCGTTGCGAGGCGCATGGCGAGCATTTCGCCGACGGAGAAAAGATGGCGCAGATAGGCGCGAGATGTTGTCTTACAAGTGAGACAGTCGCAGAACGGATCGATCGGACCTGTATCGAACTGGCTTGGCTCGGCGGTGATGTTGAGTTTACGGTAGAAGGGGGGAATTGGTAGTTGGTAGTTGGTAGTTAAGGTAAAATCAATCGTAGACGGATCTTGATTCCAGACAAACAATGTCCCGTGGCGGGCGTTTCTTGTTGGAATAACGCAGTCGAACATGTCGACGCCGATGGAAACGTAGTGGACGATTTCTTCTGGCATCCCACCACCCATAAAATAGCGAGGCTTGTCGGTTGGAAGTCTGTCACAAACAAACTCCGCAATACGATACGCATCCTCACGTTTCTCGCCAACAGAAAGTCCGCCGATCGCGTATCCATCAAAACCAATATCCAACAACCCTTCCAAAGATCGTTGGCGCAGATCCTCATGCGTCCCGCCCTGAACAATGGCGAATAGTGACTGAGTCGTTGAGTGATTGAGTGATTGAGTGTTGGAAAATTCTTTTTTACATCGCGCCGCCCAGCGCAGCGATCGCTCCATCGCCTCTTCGTACCGCTCCCGTGTCGAATCCCCTGCTGCGACATCATCAAACTGCATCATGATGTCTGAACCGATCACCTGTTGCATCTGCATCGACAGTTCAGGTGTTAGATGAATTCGCTTCCCATCAATATGCGACTGAAACGTAACCCCATCTTCCGTCGTTTTGTTTAGCTTAGCCAAACTAAACACCTGATATCCACCAGAATCCGTCAAAATTGGCCTGTCCCAATTCATGAGTGAATGAAGTCCACCTAGCTTTTTCATGCCATCCATTCCAGGACGTAAAAGAAGATGATACGTATTCGACAGCAATACGGACGCGCCAAGCGACTCAACATCCGCACTCGAAAGTGTCTTGACAGCCCCTTTCGTCGCGATCGGCATAAAGCACGGAGTCTCAACGACCCCGTGCGGTAACGTCAGACGACCACGACGAGTTTTGCCAATTGTAGCGAGAAGTTCGAACACAAAACGGGACTAAAGTCCCTAGGAATTAAGATTCAATTCCTCAACCAACTTTCTCTGTTCCTTTGACAGCCTCGTCGGTGTTACAACCTGGACGATAAACACATGATCTCCACGACCGTTACCAGATGGAACGCCTTTGCCACGGACGCGGATTTCAGAGCCAGACTGAGTGCCTGGTTCGATTTCTACACTCCATGCACCGTCGATAATTTCTGTGTTCAAGGAGGCGCCAAGAGCGGCTTGTGAAAATCCAATGTTAAGGGAGGAGTAAATCGTCGATCCTTCACGCTCAAACCGTTTGTCAGCGCGGACATGCAGTCGAACGAATAGGTCACCATTTTGCCCGCCACGAACGGCTTCTCCTCCACCACGAACACGCAGAACGTTTCCATCTTCAACACCAACGGGAACATGAACGGACAGTGTTTTCTTTCCACGAGTAATTCCATCCCCACGACAGGTCGAACATCGCTCATTCGGAGTCTGTCCTTCCCCATGACACACTCCACACATGGCCTTTGTCTGAAACGTTCCTAAAATCGTGCGCTGCTGAACAATCTTTACACCCTTCCCTTTGCACTCAGAACATTCATTCATTTTCGTCCCAGGCTCCGCCCCATTTCCTGAACAGCGATCGCATGCGTTAAATTTTGAAAGCGTGACTTCTTTATCAACACCAAACACCGATTCAAAAAACGTAAGATCAATGTCCACCTGAATATCCGACCCACGGGACGTCGCTCGCGAACGACGTCCTCCAAACATATCTCCAAACATTTCTCCAAGATCCTCAAACCCACCTGCTTGAAAACCCGAAAAATCAAAACCTCCAAAACCTTGTCCGTGTCCACCACCAGCACTGCCATCAAACGCCGCGGACCCAAACTGATCATACTTCTGACGTTTCTCTGAATCCCCAACAACTTGATACGCCTCATTAATCTCCTTAAACTTCGCCTCGTTTCCCGTAGGCTTATCTGGATGGTACTGATGTGCTAACTTTCGAAACGCAGCCTTAATTTCATCCTGCGAAGCGGATTTAGAGACACCGAGAGTTTTGTAAAAATCCTTGTTGGACACAGACGATATTTCCCTTTTACCTTTTACCTTTTACATTTTTTATTTTCTAGTGTCCGCCACGGTCCAGAGCAGCGGCGGTGAGCATCCACATGAGCGAAACAAACAATGTGACGATCAAAATCGTTACCAAATGCCATTGAGACACGAGATACATTCCGTGCACGAATTCTGAACAGGAACTCGGTGGAGGCAACACACCTGTTTCACCTTTCACACACCCTTCTCGAATCTCAAACATCGTTACAATCTGTTCATCGAATGTCATAAAACTTATTTCTCTTCCGCCTTCGTATCAATCGGTTCATCCGTCGCTTTTGTCTCCTGTGGCTCCTTTGAACTCTCTTGCGAATACAGCTTCGCGCCAACTTTTTGCGCCACCAGAGACAACTCATCTGCTGCTTTCTTGATGGCTTCATGGTCATCGCCATCTTTTACTGCCTTCAGCGCGACAATCTTTTCTTCCACCTCTTTTTTCTCCTCCACTGTCGCTTTGTCCCCAACATCCTTCAACATCTTCTCCGCAGTATACACCATCGTGTCTGCTAAATTGCGATGCTCGATCTGTTCTTTTTTCTTTTTATCTTCATCTGCATGCAATTCTGCATCACGCTTCATGCGCTCAACTTCATCTTTTGACAACCCTGTCGATGCGGTAATCGTAATTTGCTGACTAACTCCTGTCCCTTTATCGGTCGCAGACACATTTAAAATCCCATTCGCGTCAATATCAAATTTTACTTCCACTTGAGGAACCCCACGCGGTGCCATCGGAATTCCGGACAGAGTGAATCGTCCGAGAGTTTTATTATCTCCAGCCATTCCACGTTCTCCTTGGAGCACATGAATCTCAACGGTGTTTTGATTATCCGCAGCTGTAGAAAAAACTTGGGATTTCGACGTGGGGATGGTCGTGTTGCGCTCAATCAATTTCGTCATCACTGAACCCATCGTTTCAATTCCGAGTGACAACGGAGTGACGTCAAGCAAAAGAACATCCTTTACCTCGCCTTGCATGACCCCACCTTGCACAGCCGCTCCGATCGCAACGACTTCGTCTGGATTTACCGTAATATTCGGTTTCTTTCCAAAATAATCCTCGACCATTTTTTGCACGAGTGGCATGCGCGTCATTCCACCAACCATCACAATTTCGTTGATCGCACCTTTATCCATTTTCGCATCTGATAACGCACGCTTCACTGGCTCAAGTGTTTTTTCCACAAGATCATGTACAAGCTCTTCGAGCTTTGAACGAGACAAAGAGAGCGACAAATGTTTTGGACCGTTTGCATCTGACGTTATAAATGGCTGGTTTACTTCTGTCGTTTGTGCCGTCGACAACTCAATCTTCGCACGTTCTGCCGCATCCTTTATACGTTGAAGCGCGAGCGGATCTTTACTCAAATCAATTCCCTCAAGCTTGCGAAACTCATCAACGATCCAGTCAATCACACGACGATCAAAATCATCTCCGCCCAAATGCGTGTCACCATTGGTTGCTTTTACTTCCACGGTGTCAGCAGAAACATCGAGAACAGACACATCGAACGTTCCGCCCCCCAAGTCGTACACCATGATTTGCTCACCCTTCTTTTTATCGAATCCGTACGCAAGGGCCGCGGCGGTTGGCTCGTTGATAATGCGCAACACTTCAAGTCCGGCAATCTCCCCAGCGACCTTTGTCGCGGCTCGCTGAGCATCATCAAAATACGCAGGGACGGTAATAACCGCTTGCGTAATTTTCTCTCCAAGCTTTTCTTCTGCATCTGCCTTCAATTTTGTCAGGATCATCGCGGAAATTTCTTCAGGCGTATAGTCCTTCCCAGACATAGTAATCGCCACCCCTTCCCCTTTTTTGACAATCTTATACGGCATCATTTTCAAATCACGTTGCACTTCGGCATCATCAAATCGTCGCCCGATCAAACGCTTGATCGAGTACAAAGTACTTTCTGCATTCGTAACCGCTTGACGTTTCGCTGGGGCACCAACCAACCGCTCACCCGTCTTTGTCACCGCAACCATCGACGGTGTTGTTCGCGCTCCTTCACGATTTTCTAAAACCTTTGGTTGACCACCTTCAATAATGGCCATGCAAGAGTTTGTTGTTCCAAGGTCGATTCCAAGAATTTTTGGCATAGAGAAGAGTGACTAAGTGATTGAGTGATTGAGTGATGAGGTAATGATAACTTTTGCGGGACGGATAATTCGGGTAGTAAATTTCCACCCGCGGGCGATCACTTCACTGATTTGCTGATCAGATCTTTGATCTGAATCAGATGGTGGAGATTCGCCGACGGCATCGTGGAGATTCGCGTCAAATGTTTCACCAACTTCTCCAAACGATTCCAGTCCCATTTGACGAAGCGCTTCCTCGAGCTGAGTTTGAACAAAGAGGATACCAATGAGCCAATTTCGCAGTTTGTCATCAATCTCTTCTGGCACAAACTTCACCGCTGTGTCGAAATTATCAAGGACAGGAATCATTCTAGACGCCGCGTCCGCAACCGCTGCCTGGCGCATTTCTGATCTTTCACGCCCTAAATCTTTTTTGAGATTGTCATAGTCCGCAAGCGCTCGCTTCCATCCGGTCAAATATCCGTCACATCTCTCACACGATGGTGTTTCAATTTTTACGTCTAATGATTCGTCGGTCATATATTATTCGTCTAAAATATCTCTTACCTCTTCAATGATTCCTATATTTTTTTCATAATCCATACGCATTGGTCCGATCAAACCAAGAATACCTATCTGACCGTTTGGTAATCGACACTTCACCATAATCGCAGACATTTCTTTTCCAAATGGATTATCAGAACCGATCATCACTTCTGGTTCACGTTGAACGCGCTCAAATACTTCTCCCATCACATCATCAAACCGGTCGAGTAAGTGCGAAAGTTCGCGCACGACGGACAGCTCTCCGAAATCTGGTTTCTCAAATAAATTTCCAACCCCTGCATAAAAACTGCGACGTGGATCCACAGCCACAAGCGCCATTTCTCCGGAAAGCCCCATCAGTGTTTTTGCAAGCGACTTCATCGGATCTCCCTGATCGTTTTCTTCCTCTTTCATTCTTTTTTGAATTCTATTTTTTGATTCTTGATTCTTCACCGCGCGACCTCCCTCGACAAAATGCTGTAAATAATACACATACGCTTTCTCCGTCGGCACACGTCCTGCCGATGTATGCGGCTGAGCAATATACCCGGCCTGTTCGAGCGTTGCCATATCATTTCGAATCGTGGCTGGCGAACAATCAAGTCTCTCGAGTTCTGAGACCATGCGCGAACCAACCGGCTCAGCCGATCGGATATATTCATCAACAATACACTTGAGAATAGCTTCCTGTCGTGAGTCAAAGCGCATAAACAAAATTAGCACTCACATTATACGAGTGCTAATTTGACCTGTCAAGAACATCAAGCAATCCCGAGTTTCATTCGAATCGCATCAATTTGTTCTTGATCATTTTCCTTTGCAATTTGAATCGCGCTCTGCGGCAATCCAAGCTCTACAACCGTTGCATCATCTTTCTTGCTTCGATCTGTCCCATCAGCCATACGCTCTTGTGACGACCGCACCCATTCTGCCGATACATTTCCGTCACGTGTACGATCAGCCGCCTGTTGCATTTCTTCAAGGGTAAGATTATCTGTAATTCCATCTGAAAGCAGGTACAATCGATCACCTGCTCTCAGGTTAACGATGGTACTATGAGCGTCTGGATTTTCCCCTTTCATTCCAAGCATGCGTGTGACCTGATTTCGATCTCGTTTGTACTGTCTAAAGATTTTCGTAAGACGTTTTTGATCTGCTTCGATCATTGAGACACCTTGAGCACGATTGAACGCATCGAGCTTATTTTGAAAATCATCAATTCCATTCGACTGTTCAATCAAAAATGCTTCGTCTCCCGAAAGAGGTAGGTACGACATCTCACCTGTAACACGGTTGCGTTCAGGAAATCCTTCACGTTTCCAAATCTCCATGATTCCATCATCCTTGATCTGAACTTGTTCAATCCTTCCATCTGCTCGGCGAATGACTGCTTTTGAGTCACCAATACCTTTCACAACAGCCGCCCACTCACCCGGACCCGTTTCAATAATCTTTGCGAGCATCAGTGTTGCAAAACATCGGTCTTGATCTCCTCTTCCTGCCGCCGCGATTTTATCGGATACTCCTCTCACCTTTTTCACAATTCCGCGTACAGCCTCATCAAGCACGGCTGAAACGTTTTCTGCAGACACATACGACGAACCAATCCGCTGACGCTCACGCGCGAGCATCTTATCGAGAGTCGCCATTGCCTCACGAACACCTGTCATCGCCGCACGACTCGCAACCTCTCCTGCATTTTGTCCTCCTGCTCCGTCGGAGAGAGCCATGAGTCCACGCTCTGTATCGATAAAACTCGCATCTTCATTGCGATCTGGGTGCTCTGGTGAGGCAACGGTCTCCTGTTTTGAGGAAAAGGTCGGTAACCGTTCAGAAAAAACTCTTTGCTCTACAGGAGAAGCAACTTTTTCACGTCGAACCATTTTCAAAACATCCTCAGGGAGATTGCGTAAATTTTCGAGAAATGATCGTGAGGCCATATGAATGAGTAGATCTAGTATATCAGAAAGAAAAAAACGCCTCTATGGCGTCAGATGAACACGACCACGCTCATTGAACGCCGCACGTATTCCATTCGATTCGATCCCGATACTTTTTGTGGAGAGTGTTTGGATCCAGACATCATCCGATCGGACAACATTCTGAAAGGTGACGATAGGTCCGTCATCGTGCAAGGCGATTTGAGACGTACTTCCCTCTTTCCAAGAACCCAATGCATGGAAATAGAAATGAACTTTGAACAGCCAATCGCTTGGAACGGCTTGATCGTAGAATCGATCGATCAGTCGAACCCTGACGGGAAGCCAGCTCACAAATTGCATCGCGGCGATCCGATGAAAAAATCTTTCCTCGCGCGCGACCAGCACATCTGTCGGGAATACAATGACCCTTCCCGGCATACGCGTTCGATCATGCAGACCAATGCCAGCTTTCGAAAAATGCAGTAGTTGTCCCGCCATTATTTCCCCAAGGAGTAAATGAAATGTATGCAATAATTGATAAAATGTCAAGAGGAGGGGGTTCAAAAAAATCCAGCCATGAATTATGGCCGGAGCGGAAGGAGCTGGAAGATCCGCAGGCGCTTTCCGTTTGAGATAAGCGCAATCTGTTCTGGATCCGGAACATGCGGTCGGTACGGTTCCTCGACCGGCATGAGCGACAGGTACGCATGGTATCGATCAGGATCCTCTCCATGATCGAGTCGTTGAGAAACGAATCCGTACCGTATTCCGATCCCTCGCGCGTTTACGAGGAACTTGAGCTCTTGCTCAATCCATGTCTCTGGCAACGTGCCATCAGACAGGAACTCGAGTTCCATGCCAAGCGGCGTACGATGGCGAGAGATGAGCTCACGAACACGCCTGAGCAAACGATCGTCGCGTTCACGAAGAATCTTCTCCGGAAACTCGCGAACGCTTCCGCGTCCATGCGGTACAGCATCCAGTCGTGACTGACGCGGCACAATGAGTTGAACGAACTGTCCCATGTTCCCTCCAGGGGAAGAAAATAACCGTATATGAAAAAAGATGGCTTGTCAAGCCAATTCAGCCCTCTCAAGCCGTCTTTTTTAATTGATCAGATAAAAGTACTTTTTCCTTTGCTAAAATATCGGCCCGACGCCTATGGACAATTTCTGTTGCAAGATACGATTCTTCGCTCTGTGGACCTTCAAATCGTCCTTGAGATCGCGCAACCAGAGCGGATCGAGCCGCTTGATCGGCTCTAGCCATAGCCTCCTGAACTTGGCGGTTCTTCTCATTAATTTGTTGTTCAAATTCACGCCTCTGCTCCATCGCACGATCTATTGCTGAATCTTGTGGAATATCAACATGTTGAGTATCTGAAGCCGCAGGGCGATTTTTCTCTGCGAGAAAGGCTTGCACTTCCTTACTGGACTGTCTGATAATATCAGAACGGTCTTCAGGCTTGAGTCCTGGCTTATCTGCTCCGGCCGCGAGAGCCGCTTTCAATCTCATTTCCATTGATAATCGTTCCATACGAATGGAACTGTATCAAATTTTGTCCAATACCGCAAGCTTTTCCCAAAGAACTTTGCGTGTTTTCTTTTCTGTGACCAATTCGCGCAACTTCTCTCCACCAAGCACTGCCGGAATAATCACATAGGTTGCGCCGGCCGCGTAGCACTTTTCGGATTCAGAAGATGTTCGTGCACTCACAATCACCGTCCCTGAAAATTTCCTGGTTCGCAAAAAACTCAAAACTTCCAAACTAATACTCACCTCTGGAATTGTGGAAAGTATGAATGAAGCGCGATCGGCCGCGAGTTCTTCAAGAAATCCTTCATCACTCACGTCGCCATAGACACACGGAACGTTGGCTTGTGTCAGATTGGCAATCACGGTTGGGTCAAAGTCAACAACAATGAAGGAAGCGCGGATATCGTCGAGGGCTTGAAGGGCGGCATGACCAATGTCGTGCAGACCAAACAGATATCCCGTTGAGCAAGGATGCGATGTTTTTTGTTCACTCAATAAAACGCGAGGTGGTTCAAGCCATTTGAGAAATGGCCGACACCATTCGTAGATGGTGTGGTTGTGTTGAATGAGAAAAGAAGAACTCGCGATCGTAATAAGACCGACGGTTGTTGCAAGTGTGAGAACAGATGGATCGAGATGTCCTATCGAGATTCCCATGGCGATCACGATGAAAGAGAACTCGGAAATTTGTGCAACGGTTGTCCCAGATAAAAATCCTGTACGCGGATGGTATCCAAGCAATCGCATCACAAGCATGGCGAGGAGTGGATTTCCGATCAAGATATAGAGGGAAAAAATAATCGTTGGAATGATGAGTGCTGAAAGTGACGAAAGACCAAGTTGAGTTCCGAGAACGACGAAAAAGATGATGAGAAAAAAATCGCGGAGTGGTCGCACTCGGGCACTAATTTCTCGTTCGAAAACTGTGCCAGATAATGTCACTCCTGCGACGAGAGCACCCATTTCAATTCCGAATCCAAACCAGGCAAGGATTCCGGCAACGAAAAAGCACCAGGCGATCGAAAAGACGAACAGAAGTTCCTGCGATCGGGCAGCAAACGCAACGAGACGTGGGAGCAAACTTACAGAGACAAAGATCAAGATCGGAATCAGGATAAGTATTTTCAGAATTGACTGGAGGAGGATGTCTGGAACGGTGGCACCGTTTGAGATTGCGCCAAGACCAAGCAAGATGAACATGGCAATAAAATCTTGGACGAGCAAAAATCCGATACTGATGCGACCGTAGAGCGTGTCGAGCTCGTCTTTATCGGACAAAAGTTTCACGATAATAATCGTGCTGGAAAAAGAAAATGCAACCGCGACATAGAGTGCCGTGACGGGATTGAATCCGACGAGCCGTCCGATCACAAATCCAACCGCGGAGGTCACAAGCACCTGTCCGACACCTGTCGCAAGCGCGATTCCACCAACATCTTTCATGCGATTCCAGTTGAGTCCAAGTCCAACAGTGAACAACAAAAACGCCACGCCGATTTTCGACATGGCTGCAAAAATTTCTGGGTTTTGTGTCAGGGCAAACACGCTCGGACCAACAATGATTCCTGTCACGAGATACGCAATCACCATCGGCAATCGCAAACGCGAAATCAGCATCGCGAGTCCTGCCGCAATCACCATCACTGCCCCGATTTCAAAAAAAAGTTCCTCCAGTATCATAGACTTATTTTAGCACACTCTGTCATTGCGAGGGAGTGGAGCGACCGAAGCAATCTCTCGCGGGATTGCTTCGTCGTACCTCCTCGCAATGACAAAACTTCAACTGCCTGCTACGATGATCTTGTTATGTTCACAGGAATCGTTCACAGTGCCTATCCTGTCACAGCTGTCCAAATTCAGGACGGTCTCTTAACAATTGGGGTTGATGTTTCTAGAGAGCTGTTGAACGGAGTTGAAACAGGTGCAAGTGTTGCCATAAATGGTGTCTGTCTTACCCTCACGAGAATCGATGGAAAAACACTTGTCTTTGACGTCATGCAACAAACACTCACTGTCACCAATCTATACGCTATTCGTATCGGAGATTTTGTGAACGTTGAACGATCAATAATCGCAAGCTCAGAAGTAGGTGGTCACATCGTGTCTGGCCATGTGGATGGAACTTCAACGATTATTCGCATCGAGACTCCACCAAATAATTTCATCCTGACCGTTGAAATTCCAGGACCATGGATGAAATATGTTTTCAACAAAGGATTCCTTGCACTCAACGGTGTAAGCCTCACGATCGCCGAAGTCAATAAAGAACATCGAACTGTCACCGCCTATCTCATTCCAGAAACTCTCAGACGGACAACGTTCCAACAGAGCAAAGTTGGTGACCAAATAAATTTTGAGGTCGAACGCCAAACACAAGCGATGGTTGACACTGTACGTGATTTTCTCGAAGAACTCATCGCCCGAAAATCCCTTTCCGTCGAAACCATGCGCGAGCTTCAAGAATCAATTTCTAACAATTAACGACTCTACGACCTCCTATGCCAAATATTGCCATCGTCCTTGGTTCCTTTCACAAAAAAGAGGCCGAACGGATGCTCGAAGAAGCGCGCAAAACTGCCGCAGAAAACAACCTCACGATCGTTGCGGAAGTTTGGGTTCCTGGCTCCATTGAAAAACCACTCGCTCTCAAGCGTCTCTTGATGCGCTCTGACATCGACGGATGCGTCGCCCTTGGGATCATCGAACGTGGATCCACAAAACATGGTCTTGTTATGGGACAAACGGTCTGTGACGCGATCATTCGTCTCCAACTCGAATTCATGAAACCAATCGGGCTCGGCATCCTCGGCCCAGAAATTCTCCCCGACCAAATCGAACCCCGCCTCCTCCCCTACGCCCGCGCCGCGGTTATTGCGACCGCTCAAATGCTGGCTTAACGTTTCCTGCGCCTTTCAGGTAGTCCGCTTTTAGATAGGCACTGTCTGGAATTTTATCGAAGCCGCCGTACTGATCTCGGAGCTCTGCGTGTTTTTCACCTGTCAGAACAACAATCGAAACATGAGAATCAATCAAATTCCATCCACGCAAAAACTCAACCTGTTCCCTGAGGGTCATTCCTGGCATAGATTTTCCATCTTTACCCATTGCTTGCGCATCATATTCCGTTAGATTATTCATAGATGGGACAAACACGACCATTCCAACGCCTTTTCCGATATAGGGATCGACTGTTACAACACCAGTAGATTTGACTCTTGAAATGTCGAAGGAAGAAAACGGATCTTGCATCAGAACGACATGAACGATCCTTGTGTTCTTGAATGTATCGTTCGCAATTGGTCCTTCCACGCGACTAATAAGCGTGTTGAGTGGAACATGACTGAATGCTTCTGACCCATAGACAACCCCATGTACTTCTACGGTTTTAATATTTGCGATTCTAAATCCATGTCCGTCATCAAGATATAACGGAAGGTCAAGAACGTTTTGGTTTTCTGGAAACTGAATCGAAAGATAGTCAGCGCCCACGCTTTGAAATTGACCTGGTTCTGTCTTTCCCTCAAAAATAATTTTTTCAGCGTGGAGTGTTCCAAATGATGGCACGGTAAGACCTGACACGGTCAGCGAGCCCACATTTGCTCCGTTGAATACTTCAGACGAAAGTGAGGGACGATTCTTTACAGTTTTCATGGGATCGATAAGAATCGAACATGTTCCATGCGCGAGTCCAAAAAAATTTCTGAGCGCATGATGTGGATCTATGTCTCCTTCGCCCGCCACTGTCATGAATAACGTGGCGTCAGGCGTCCAATGGACGCTGGCAATATTTTTCGGAATAGTATCCACGTCATACAGAGAAAGTTTCGAAACAGAAATGGACTCCAGTTCCTTTGGAATATACGATCCGTTTCGAATGGAAAACTCTACAGGTGTATTTCCAAAAGATTCAATTGGAAGTTTCTGATCACTGCGTATCATTATGGTGCCAGCTTTAAGACCGCTTCGTCGCTGTTTTTCATTTCGCATCTGCACAATTTTTTTCATCACGAGCGGGTCTGGAATATCATATTTTTCAAACTCAAAATATCCACTTTGTGGATTGTACACACGATCGAAATTTTCCATGGTGAGAAGCGGATACGGTTTCACGAGCGTAAACTCTATCGCGTGATCCCAGTCATAACGTGATGGAGCCCATGAGTCACCGACAGGATGCGGATCAACATCGCGCGTACCGACACCTTCTCGGCCGTACGTTGTTGCCGCAGTTGGATAGGCGGCAACGGTGTTGTCCGTCAGCGCGTTGTGCAACGCCTCTTGTGCACTCTCCAATTTATGACTTCCTTTCACCGCACGCGAAACTTGATCCGTCACAGAAATCGGTTTCACCCGTGATCCCTCGTCGAGATCATACAAACCTTCCTTTGCCGCGTACCCTGTGACAGCCAATCTGGTCGTTTCGATTTTCGTGATCTTTACATGTTCCTTCGCTGGATCAGATTTCACCGCATCCCCTTCAAGTACCTCAACACGTTCACCCTGATCAATGACGACACGCACATGTCCAGGGTGAAATAATCCTTGCTTGTCGACCCATGGACGAAATGTTTCGGATTTCATTTTTCCTGCAGAAACATCCTCTGGATACAATCGTTGGACAGCCGCAGAAATATATCGCTGTCTCGCCTCGCACTCACCTTTGCCGCGAACGAGTAAATCGGTCATGAGAGACGACGAATCATCGTAGTCGCCTTGCTGTTTCAAAACGTATCCAAGGACTTCTGATCGAGAACTTCCTTTTTCCTTAATTTCTTTTGCCTTCGCGATAATTTCCTCAAATTTCCCCTTTGCAACCGAAATTTCCTCACCCGAAACGCCAGCCGATTCTTTTTCCTGTTCCAAATAAAATGTGAGCAGATCAACAGGAATCGGTTCGCCAGACTCAATCTCTGACCTGTATTGCTCAAGCATCTGTTTCGCCTGTGCTTCTGGATCACGATCACTCAGAGCCTTCTCGACCATTCTCGGCACATTCCCTCCCACGACATACAACTCCTCTCGCACCGGATATGCCGCCATATGCGCCACAAACCAAACTTTCAAGAATCGCGAAAAGCGATGTGCATTCCGCTCAGATTTTGCATGCTCACGCGTAAACGGACTGATCCCTTTTGCAGAAGGATCAGGTTGGGATTGTTCCGGTGAACGAAATGGCCACATACGATAAATTCAGATGACAATCACAACACGACCTCTATAGGATCGAAAGTTGTTGGGTCGTAATAGATCCGATCATATATTTCGAATGGTTTCCCGAACAGACCATTTTCACCTTCGATCGTCGGTCCAAGGTCCCAATTATCATAGTAAGAAACGTAGAGACCTTTAGAATCATGACCTTTTGAAAATCGAAAATTTCCCATGATTCCACCACCCTGATTGTCTGTTGTATACTTCCGAATGTCTTCCACGATAATCGACTGACCTGGAGCCCGCGTAATATCCTGGTTAAGCCGTGGAATATAAACCCCATTGATTAAACGGTCCAAATCTTCCCCTATTTCAATTTGAGAAGCCAAATCAATACTGTCGACAATCAATTTGATCGGTTTTATTTGCTCTCTCTCTGCTGCACTCATAGCACGGGATGCCGAATATTTTTCAAGCCAATCATTAATTTTGTAGTAATACACATCATCCTTACTTCCCTCTGGTTGGAAGTCCGAAATTCCAAATGTCCCGTACTCTTGTGGCAAGCCAAGATAGAGGCGCCAGGCGTCTTCTCGATCCTGATGTTGTGATTTATCATAATGCCACTCTTGATTAAGTGATGGCTCGCTCCCAAGAGCAACTCTTGTAATTTTCTCATGATTCGATATTAAATTTTCAGGTGCTTCAAAAATTATATCGGATACAGACTGATAGGCGAATGGAAGTACTGAACGATTCAGCACTTCACTGACCCCTGGGCTATAAGCATCCGCTCGCTCGTCTGTAATCCCAGTCTCACGAAGTTGCACAGCTGCTTCTTGTCGCCTCCCAAAGCTCGCATCAACGGGTGGGTGAGTCAAACGCTCAAGTTGACCCGCAAGTCCAAGCGAAAAAAAGACGGGGAGAAAACGTCGGTATCTATCCTGAAGATTGATGAGGATTCCTTTTGCTGGCTTAGCCGCCTCATTTGCTTTATTAAAAATCGACAAATCAATCCCGCCCTTCATACTTTCTGAAATCATGTCTGCTATTTTTTCATCACTTTCGCGAGTGAGTTTCCTGACCGTCATGATTCCATCACGTACAACAGATTCAATAAATTCTTTAAATTGCTCTGTAACATTTTTCTCATTTTCTACAACATTCTCCACTAAATCACCTGCCATGGTCCTTGATTCTGTTGATCCAAATCCCTCAATATTTGAGCGTCTATTCATATTATTTGACGAGCACGTCACGCACCATCTGCTCCCGCTTTTCAATAATCTCTTTTACTTTGTCAAGAAACTGCTGATTCATATTCAAAACGTACTGCTTGTTTACTTCAATTAACTGTTCTTTTAATTTCAATAGATTCATACATTTAAAATCAGACAGCGTGTTTTTTTGCCAGGAGTGCTCTGCTAATCTGATTGGCGAGAATTTGATTATGGGACACCATTTGGCCTGCAATTTTCTCGTCATATCCTTGGTCAATAGCGCTTACATTCACACCATTCATCGTAAGTTCAACGACGGCTGCATCACGTGCTCGTTGAACTGCATCAATATTAGACCCGTGAATAACAATATTATCACAACGACTTCTCATAGTATCTGCAGAATATCCTACCTTGCACTGACCGACAAATCCCGTGGCTTCGATTGCTTGCACAGCCTTATCCATTGCCTCAGCTGTTAACTGATGAATCGGATCACGAAGGGTGATGTATGCTTTTTCTACTCGATCTGAAGAAGGTAACGTCCCAAAACGCCAGTGCATATATCCAAAATTCCCTACTTCAAATTTTATAGATGCATGAGATGTTGTACTCCATTCATCGCGAATCGAACGCATGACTTGATCAAAACCGTCACGTTCGTCGTCAGATAATTCCGTTATTTTCTGCATTTCAGAAAACGAAATACCTCGTAGCTCAGCTCGACGAGCAAGAATTCCATACAAGGTTCCACTTGGACCGACTCCACGTCGAAGCATCAACTCATTTGTTCGATCACCATATTCCATGGAATCCTCGATCAGATACGTAGCAAACTGTTCGCGAGTCATCAACACGAGACGACTAACAAACGCTTCCTTAGTCTCACGATGCTTCTCAACATCATCCTCAGGAGATTTCTCCATTTCAAATACAATTTCTCCATCAAAACTAACACCCTGCTGAAGCGCAACTTCGTCTCGATACCGTTGTTTTTCTGTATCACCAAAACTCGAAGGAAAAACCAAGATAATATTTCTAGAAACGTCCAGGGATTTACTGGGATCCTTATGAAAAAATATCTCTGATGAAATTCGTAAGTCCCCACCAACTTTTAAAAATGCCGGGAGATCTGATGCTTCAAACTTCTTGGCAGAACGAAACAAATCGAGGTTCCCTTCCACCACAATTTTGTAATTTCCTGAATCAGGAGAAGGTAACTTCCCATCCACGGTTAGTGTTGTGCCATAAGCCTCACGTTTTATAATCTGATCAAGAGGAATTGAATTTTGTCGCGCTGCTTCTAAAAGCAGTCTCTGAGTACCAGAAGAGAAATTTGAACGGGGAGCATCCTTAAATATTAAACTCTCTGTTTCCGTATAGCTCATAACAATAAATCAAACATGTTTATATTTACTCTACCAAAAACTGGAAGAGAATACTAGGCAGCCGTCATATCCTGCCAACACGCCGTGTTGGATCGTGTTACTCACATTGACAACCAACTATCAGATTTAGTACAATTTGTACAAATTCACTCAACGTTCTCTATGACCGTAATGACAACAACAGACGCGAGAAAAAATCTTTCCTTTCTCATTGGAACCGTACAGCGAACACGGCGATCTATTGCGATTGGACGTCGAAACAAAGCAGAGGTCCTTCTCATTCGATTTCCTGACTCAACGAATCTCTCCTTAAGCGAATCAACGAACATGAATCAATACGGGGGTGGGTTTGATTTCCTAAACACAGAGCCTGATTTGTATACACGAAAAGATCTGAAAAAACAGTACTAAGAGCCTGTTTAGAATCCGTCCTATGTTTGAACGTGGAAAAATTATCCTAGTTCCGTTCCCATTTACCGATCTCTCCTCTCAAAAAATTCGACCTGCCGTTATTATTTCTTGCGCGTTTGCAGAATCCCCAGATACCATCGTCGCATTTATTTCTTCTATCCCATTTCGCAAATCGCGGTTTCATGTTTCCCTTCCAAATACTCACAGTGACTTTAAAAAAACAGGACTAAAGGCGTCCTCAACGATTCGCTGTGACAAAATCGCAACACTTGATAAAAAAATTGTCCTTGGTGAAGTAGGGATCCTTTCAAAGTCACTGCTCAAAAAAATGAACACAGCTCTCGCATCCGCACTTGGACTTTCACGCGATTAAGAAAGGTCTGGGGTCAGGTCGGGATACGGGAATCATACCCGCATAAAGTTCGGTTCCAAACCCTTCTTTTTCCCGAGGGCATCCCATTTGTGGATGGAAAATTTGGAACCGCCAAAACTGCGCTCATCTTACAAACAAAAACGGCTCTCCGTGATGGAGAGTCGCTTGTGGTGACCCTACGGGGATTCGAACCCCGATTTGCTCCGTGAGAGGGAGCCGTCCTAGCCCTTAGACGATAAGGCCTTGATGATTTCATCGACAGGACATTAGCATGCTCTACCTGATTTGACAACAGGTTTTGGTTCAATTTTAACAAAAAAAACGAACCTCCGTGGAGGTTCGAGGTTATACACGAGCGAGGTTGCGGCGATTGCGGATACGCTCGATGCGCGGAAGTTCGTCGCGGGGATCGTCGAAGTCGTCGATCGGATCGGATGGGATGTCCCACTCGAACCTGATTTCTGTTTCCTCGTCATCCTCGATGAATTCTTCCCACTCAGCTTCGACCGTATTCTGATCATCCAATTCTTCATTGGTGAGATCATCCGTCATGCGATCCTCCCAATACCGATCGGACTCCCATTCATCGAGTTCATCGATCGACCGCTCAGGCCAGTCGTCCTCCTGATCGTCCCAGTTCTCGAAACGGTGGGGCTGACGGACAACCTCCACGAACTCCGCGTCGCGGACGCCGCGCAGATCGAAACGATCGGCTTGCCGTTTGAGACAGAAGGAGAGGTAGTCGAGTTCCTCGTCCTCACCACCGAGAAATCCGTAGGACCAGTACCGATCGTACGAATCGTAGAAGTCCTCGTCGCTGACGTCGTTTCCCCACCAATACGGATCCGTTTCGTCGGCTTCCTCGAAGTCGCAATCCACGTATCCGACATCCTCACTCAGAGGGATGAGAAGCGCGCACTCCTGTGACGCGTCTGCTTCGAGGAGTTCGTTCACGAAATCCTCATCGGACTCATCGTTGAACACCGACAACATCGCCTTCGGGAGCAACAGGATCGCTGCGACACGCTCCGCCTCTTCGACACGTCCGTGATTCGCGAGACGACGAGCATTCGTGATGTGTTGCTCCCACGCCTTGTGGAAACGCGTGGCGGACTTCCATCCAAGACCACGGTTCCGATCCTCGTGGTGCCAGATGCGATGGTGCTTGCGACGAATGCATGGGTCCTCACCCTCGAATTCGTTTTGTTCGACGACCACGTTTTCATCGACAACCACCGCGTCCCCGACCGTACAGTTGCCATGATCCTGTTCACCGAAATTCAGCTGAAGCAGATTCGCGGGGATGAAAAGCACTGCCATAGCAGCGAGCGATGCACCGTCGTTCATGTTGGATACTCCGTGTGGTCAGAGCAGAAATTTGCCCGTACCAAGAAAAACATTAATAAAATGGCTTTCTTGGGACAATCAAACGAGCGAGTAGTATTACAAAAAAATCAGGATTTGTCAATCACCTGACTTCACTTGACTTCACCGTCCAAAGCTTTTCGGAGACGTACTCGTACAGAGCGCGTTTTTTGAATTCATCTTTTTTGTCGACGAATTGCCTTGCCCATGACTTGAATTGATCGAGCGTTGATGGTGGATCGGCATAGAGGACGTCTCTCATTACTTCAAGAACTTGACGTTGTTCAGGCATGAGGCCATGGTATTTTTTTGCCATATCATCAAAAAAATCTTGACGGTCGCCGACGGTTTGTTTTAATTTAAAAATCTCGTCACAACGTGACATGAGTTCTTTGTACATACCTGTCTCCAAATCCTTTAACCGTTCTGCCCCAAAGAATACCGTGTGTTTTTCTGCGTCTTCTGTCGTTGCAGATTCTAACAAGGTCGAAACATCTTGAACGTCTTTTCCACCGATTTCAAAACGGATCCCAGCTGTCCGCAGCAGATTCCCTGTCTGCTGTTGCTGTTGTTCGGTCAGAGTCCCCCAAATCTTCTTTACATCACGAAAATCTTTTCTACGACCATCCTTCAGCTTATGGTACAAAATAACTTCTACCGGCTGCAATCTCACTTCCCTACCGTCAAACGCAACAGGCGAAGCTTGATCGTAAAGAGCTTGCGTATCCCCTTCTTCATCCAGAAACATGATTTCAAATGTATCGCCTTTGTCATTTCCTTGATGAACGAGCGCATTATGCCGATCGGCAGACATGATTCCATCGATGGTCAGTGATTTATTTTCCTGATCTACATAGTCTGAAAGTCTAAATCCTGCGCGCATCGCTGCATCGTAAAATTTCTTGGCATCTTTTTTAAAAATCGCCATGTCCAAATCTTGATGATCGCGATCCCATTTTCCGTCGAGCAAATCGAGACCTCCACCACCGGCGAGATAAACAGGGATTTCTGCTTGATCAAAAAAATCCAAAACAGCTGAGAGATGCTTCGTCATTTCTCCTTTCCGTTCTGGCGACAATTCACGTTCAAGTTCTTCTGAAACAAAAGACTCGATCTCACGGGACATCTCTTGCTCCTTCGTGCAGGACACACACGATGCTGGAAAATTTCCATGCTGGCACATGCCTGTGGCGTTCAATACATCAATAGATTTTTCTTTAGGCATAGCATCAAAATTGGTTTGAATGTTTTTTCCAGAGAGTGACTCCTGCAACAAATAGGATGATACTCAAATACTGAGCGGGAGTAAGATGGAAATATTTTGTGTCAAGCAAACGGAAAAAATCAGTGAAGAGACGAAACGCTCCGTATGAGATCAAAAACGTAATGAGGTATGTCGGTGGTTTCGCATCCTTTTTTGCGAGGAAGAAAAAAACAATTGCGAGTGCGAAACCATATATCGATTCATAAAGTCCAAGGTCGTGTCGAATTCCATCTGGAAAACGGACGCCGAGGAGAAAATGCGTGAGTGTTCCAGGATGATCGTGAATAAGAAAGCAGCCAATGCGACCGATGCCGATACCGATTGGGAGACCAAACATGAGCGTGTCGCACCAAAGGAGGAGATTAAGTTTTTTGCGACGGAGGTACCAAACTCCGGCGATCGTTGCTCCGATGAGGCCACCGAACATCGAGAGACCACCTTTCCAAATCATGAAAATCTGGATTGGATCCCAAAGATACGTTTGCGGGTCGTAAACGAGAACATGAAACAAGCGTGCACCGATCATGGATCCGACCACGACCCAGACCGCAACGTCCCAGACAATCGCCTGATCAAGTCCACGGCGTTTTGCCATGCGTGCAGCAGTCCAAGCGCCAATCAGAATTCCGAATGCAACAAAAAGACCCCAAACCTGAAGCGTGATTGGGCCGAGCGAGATCGTGAGAAATTGAAAATAGGGGATCATGAATGAAACGATGTTAAAAGTAAAAAGTAAAATGGTTGGAACTCCTTACTTTTTACATTTTACCTTTTACTTAACCTGGAGTCTGGTTGTGCCAGTCTGTTGCGGACTGATAAAACGCACCAGCGCGGAATAACGTGGACTCTGCAAACGGCTTCGCAGTCAGTTGCAACCCGACTGGTAATCCATCCACAAATCCACACGGGATCGACATGGCTGGGACGGTGGCGAGATTGGCGGAGACCGTATAAATGTCGGAGAGGTACATCGCGAGCGGATCGGCGAATTTTTCGCCGAGCTTCCAGGCAACGGATGGAGACGTTGGACCAACAATCACATCGACCTGTTTGAACGCTTCATCAAAGTCTCGTTTAAGGAGCGTGCGGACCTTCAACGCTTTTTTATAATACGCATCGTAGTAGCCTTTTGAGAGCGCGAACGTGCCGAGCAAAATGCGCCGTTGGACCTCTTTTCCAAACCCTTCGCCTCGTGAACGTTCATACGTTTCAAGCAGAGTAGATCCACTCGAAGAATATCCGTATCTAATCCCATCGAACCGTCCGAGGTTTGATGAAACTTCACATGGCATCACAACATAGTACGCGGCGAGTGCATACGGAGAAGTTGGCAATGAAATATCAACAATTTCCGCGCCTGCCTTTTCAAAAACAGCAACGGCATCCATCACATTTTGTCGTACACGTTCGTCCATTCCTTCTACAAAATATTCTTTTGGTACTCCAACACGCAAACCTGTTACATCGCGATCAATCAGTTCGGGAACCGAAACGTCCGCGCCTGCAACGGTTGTCCCGTCAAGTGGATCGTCACCTTGAATCACAGACAACGCGAGTGCCGCATCCTCAACCGTGCGTGCAAACGGACCGATCTGGTCGAGACTCGATGCCATAGCCATGAGTCCGTAGCGCGATACTCGGCCGTATGTCGGCTTCAATCCAACGATCCCTGTCAAAGACGCCGGCTGACGGATCGATCCGCCCGTATCAGATCCAAATGCAAGTGGAACGAATCCAGCCGCAACAACAGCCGCTGATCCGCCCGACGAACCGCCCGGCACACACGATATGTCCCACGGATTTTTTGTTGGACCGTAATGTGAGTTCTCCGTAGACGAACCCATCGCAAATTCATCCATGTTTGCTCGACCGATGAGCACCGCTCCCGCATCACGTAGACGTTTCGTTATCGTCGAATCGTACGTTGCGTCGTAATTTTCGAGAATCCTTGATCCTGCAGAACAACGTTCTCCCTTCACGAGCATGTTATCTTTCAAAACAACTGGAACACCTCCAAGCACCCCAACGTCCTCGCCTGCGGCAAGACGGCGATCTATATCGCGTGCTCGATCCAAGGTGTTCGAAAATACTCCAAGCACCGCGTTCAGTGCTGGGTTCTGAGCTTCGATTATTGCAAGTGATTCCTTCACGACATCCTCGCTTGAACGTTTCCCTTCACGAATATCACGAGCGATTTCTATGGCAGTTTTCATAATTATTCTGTTCGGTCTGAAAAAACAGCAGGAACTTCTAGCAGGTCACCTTCTTTGTGTGGAAACGCGGCGATGATCCGTGCCTTCACGTCAGGATCGGACGAAATCACTTCATCTACTCGAAACACATTCGACAATCCAGCTCCGTGCGCGAGTTCCGGTACTCCTTCGGTATCGAGCTCCTGAAGTTTTGCAACATACTCCAAAATAGATCCCACTTGCTCGGAATAGCGAGGAAGTTCTTCGGGTTCAACACGCAAACGCGCAAGTTTGGCGATATGGAGAAGGTCTGTGTCTGTAAGCATAGTTCTGTATATTATTTCTTGGCAATCATAGCGAGAAACTGTTCTTCCGACAAGACGGGGACACCGAGCTGTTTTGCCTTGTCTGCTTTTGAACCTGCATCGCTTCCAACGACGACATAGCTCGTCTTTTTGCTGACGGAGTCTGAAACAGATCCACCAAGCTCACGAATACGTTCTTTTGCTTCGTCACGAGAGAGTGTTTCGAGGGTGCCGGTCAGGACAAAAGATGTGGTGTTTAGAGGCCGGGAGGCTTTAGGCTTTAGGCCAGGAGGATTAACGATTTGAATTCCGTTTTGTTTATACGAAACAACCGTATCTTGATGATGTGGATCCTGAAAAAACTCGACGATACTTTTTGCAACAATCTCACCGATGTTTTCAATCGATGTAAGCGTCGTCACATCTGCGTCCGCGATCTTATCGAGAAATCCGAAGTGGTCTGCAAGATCGCGCGCGGTTTCTTCACCGACATTTCGGATGCCAAGCGCTAAAATAAACTTTGCAAGCGTGATGGATTTTTTGGATTGAATTTGTGCAACCAATTTGTTTGCAGACAGCTCACCGAATCCTTCAAGTGATTTCAAATCGTCAGGAGTCAAAAGAAAAATATCAGGAGCAGATTGAATGAGCTTCTCGTCCATGAGAGTCGCAATAATCGCCGGACCAAGTCCGTCAATATCAAACGCGCGAGCCGCGTGTAAAATCGCTTCCTGATTTTGCGCCGAACATTTTCTGTTCGTACACACAATCGCCACTTCCCCCTCTTGACGTGTCACTCGAGATCCACAAATCGGACACTCCGTCGGTCCGCCTACAGGCCTCAAGCCTTCTGGCCTCAAGCCTCTCACAACTTCCTTCACCTTCGGAATAATATCTCCTGCCTTATAAATCACAACCGTATCCCCAACACGGACATCCAATCTTTTAATTTCATCCATGTTATGAAGCGACGCATGCTGAACTGTCGTTCCGCCAACTGCTGTAGGTGCAAAAACCGCAACAGGAGTAATTGCACCCGATCGTCCAACAAACCATTGAATATCTTTGACGATTGTTGTCACCTCTTCTGCAGGAAACTTCCAAGCAACGAGTCCTCGTGGAGTTTTTCCGACCACTCCAAGTTCTTGATACAGCTGATTATTATTGACGCGAACGACCATTCCATCAACCCAAAAGCCAATTGTATCACGCTGTTTTTGCAACCGTTTCCAGTGCCGTTCCACTTCATCAATCGATGACGTGACGATCGATTCTGGAGATGGTTTGAATCCAAGCTGACGCAATAATTCCCATTCCTCGGACTGATTTTTCTGTCCAAGATCTGTCAACAAATCCCAAGCAACAAACGAAAGATGTCGCGACGCAGTGATTTTTGAATCAAGCTGTCGTACCGAACCAGCCGCTGCATTACGAGGGTTCGCAAATGTATCCTCCCCACGTTTTTCCTGATCAATATTGAGCTGTGCAAAATCTTCGGTCGCAATATAAATCTCCCCTCGAACCTCAATTGAATGCAAAGAGCCCATCAATTTGAGAGGCACGCTTTCGATCGTCCGAACATTCATCGTAACATCCTCACCGATTTTTCCGTCGCCACGTGTGGCGGCAGATTTAAGAACGCCATTTTCATACACGAGTGAAACAGCGAGACCGTCGAGTTTGGGCATGAGAAAAAGAAAATTCGAAATCCGAAGTTCGAAATCCGAAGGAAGAAGTTTTTTTATCTTTTGAACCCAGTCTTGAAATTCATCGCGGGTGAAGACGTCTTCCATGGAGAGCATGAGGTGTTCGTGTGTCACTTTAGAAAATTTTTCGAGTGGAGTGCCTCCAACGCGTTGTGTGGGAGAGTCAGAGGTGATTAGGTCTGGAAATTCTTGTTCGAGTTTGTACAGTTCATGTTTGAGTGAATCGAGGGCGGAATCGGAAAGCGAAGAACGATCGAGGACATGGTACTCGTATCG
Source organism: Candidatus Uhrbacteria bacterium RIFOXYB12_FULL_58_10 (assembly GCA_943359455.1). Lineage (GTDB taxonomy): Bacteria > Patescibacteriota > Patescibacteriia > UBA9934 > GWF2-40-263 > YC12-FULL-57-11. Next base: position 26,553 of record CALRHL010000005.1, on the reverse strand, counting down.
ATATTGATCGATTGTTTCTCTCAGTATTTTGACCCGTTTTTGAGCTTCCAATCGCGTCATACGAGGGGAATTGTATCACAGGATACGATTGACAGAAACTGTTCAACCTGCTAATCTGCAACTGAAATTCGGCCATTCCGGCTGATTTCGGAGGATCATCAGATGCCGTCTCACGCTCCCGCCGTTACTCCAGAAGACGTTCTTCCACATACCTTCGATGGTTGTGACGCGAAAACACGACTTGAAGCCAACATGATCAGTGGTGACGTTCCTGTTAGGGCCGATCGAATTGTGCTTGCTCATGACGTCCTGCGTTTGTTCCGCATTGCGGCATTCGTGCAGACCGATGACAACATCGCAAACCGTTACGGTCCAGAAAAAATCTGGGGTCTCGATATCCGAAAAGTCAGAGCACACCTCGTGCGAACGATGGAATCTGACTTCACGACGTCATTCTCATCTCTCACATGGGCAAACACGTTCAACAATTTGCGTGTTGTTGCAACCAGGTGCTCGGGTGGCGAAATGATCGACATCGCGCCTCGTGTGCGGATGACCCTCGCGGCAGAACTTCGTGCTCCCACGATCATCTCACGCAACAACGCCTGGCGAAACTTCCAGACTCTGTGCCGCGCCCTCGCCCCGATCTTCTCGGGCGAAGTGACACGCGAAGAGCTGTCGGTCTAGAAACACAAAGACGGCTTCTCTGGCCGTCTATTTTTTTAAATATTTTAAACAGGCTCTTACATGAACAGTCCTAAGTACCAGTACAGCATCGGTTTTCCGAACAGGAGAACGATGAGTGTTGCAATCGAGAGAAACGTTCCAAACGGAATGGCTGTTTTCCAGTTAGCGCGTTTTGAGACGATAAGGACGAGACCGAACAATGCGCCGATCAGGTACGCGATAAACAATGCCATCAATCCATCGCGCAGACCAAGCATGAGTCCCATGAGGAGCCCCATGCGAATATCTCCGCCCCCGACCCATCGGCCTTTTGAAATCGTGTATTGAACGAGAAAAAAACCACCGAGGACAGATGCTCCAAGTAACAATGATTCTGCGTCAACACCAAGAAGTAAATTCATCACAAGCGCAAATCCCATGGCGGGGACGGTGAAGCGATCGAGAATTTCAACGTAGCGCAAATCGTACACAAACACGATCATGAGAAACGCAACAAAGACAATATCACGCAGGAATGCAATCCCGATGTTTGAGCTGTTAATGTAATCTTGAAGCGCAAATCCTTGTGTGTAGCGTAGAAAAAACAACAGAAACAATGATCCTGTCACAAACTCCACAAGCGGATATTGGACAGAAATTTTTGAGGCACACATGCGACAGCGTCCACGCAAAAAGAGGAAGCTCAAAACAGGAACGAGTTCGGCTGGTCGCAACTCAATTTGACACACCGTGCAGCGTGACCGACCTCGTACAATCGATCGTTCATTTCGGGTACGAAAAATAACAACGTTCAAAAAACTTCCAACGCACAGCCCGATCAAAAAGATGAATGCACCGAGATACATAGTTCGACTTCGCTCACTACAGGTATTAGTTACACGCCCCCGCCTTCATTCCGTCTGGCGACGCGCAGTTGATTCCTGCAATCAGACCAACTTGTGGAAGTCCATTTTCTAATTCAAACGAAATACCGTACGTCAAACCACTTTCCAGCATCGAATAACAAAACGCATTACGAGCCGGTTCTCCACAGGTCACAACTCCCTCAAGCCCCTTGTCGATGGAACCAGAAACAACTCGCAGGAACGTACGATCGGCTGACGAACAATTTGAAGCAAATCCATTCGTCCCAAAACAAGAACTTTGAGTTGAGTCCCCAAGAGGCAAACCTGAGCCAGGCGGATACGTATTCAATTCATTGTAGTAATCCTCAAGCGCTGACTGCGTCTGCCTAACACTCGACAACCGCGTCGCATCTCTTGCCTTCGACCGTGCCGCATTCACCGCCACCGCCGCGAGGGTTCCAATAATTCCAATAATAAGAACAACCACGAGTATCTCAATTAACGTAAAACCTTTTTGGTCTGTTTTCATATTTTCCATCATTCGATTTCTCGCATCGCCAACCCAATCGACACACTCATCCTCGGCCCGATCTCATCAAGCGCTGGACGCATATCCTCAGGAAAAACAACTCGTGCCCATGGATCTCCACGATACACATTCAAATTAAGCGACTCTTTCAAGAATTCTATCACCTTTGGGAGATGAGAAGAACCACCTGTCAACACAACCTTTTCAACCTTTTTATACTCGGTCAATTCCATCCCTGCATACAACTGAAACGCATATTTAATCTCATTGAGCATCGGTTGCATCACCGCTTCAAGAACAGACGGCAAGCCACCAACACCTCCGGCACTACTCCCCGCCATCGTTCCAAGATCAAGTTTTATTTGCTCCGCCTGCACTTCGGATACATGCATTTGATCCATGATGCGTTTCGTGACAGCCGTTCCACCCAAACTCACGGAGCGATTCAATACAGGAATTCCTTTTTCGACAATTGTGATACTCGTGCGTGTTGATCCGATATCCAAAACAGCGATCGGACTTTTATCCTTGCCAATCAAGGATCGCACAAATGCAAACGACTCCGTATCAATCGCCTGCAACTCCAATTTTGCAAATCTAAAAATTTCAATATACTTTTGCACCAACGACTTCGCCGCTCCCGTCACAAGAACTCGAACATGGTCCGAAGGTTTCTCCTGTGATATTTTCTTTTCTAAACCGTCAATATACGTAGAATATGTCACCATCTCCGACAACGGCAATGGTGTGAGCTTTCCAACTTGCGCGTCCACCAATGGCTGCATTTCTTTTTCATGCTTCATGCGTGGAACACTCACGATCGCTGAAAACACACTTGTGAGTGGAAGCGCAGCCATCACTTTATTCGATTTCACTCCAGACTTTTTACACAACTTCACAAGCATCTCCCCTGTTCCTTTCGGATCATCAAATGGAGAAATCATCGACTGCCCAGGCAAACGTTCGGTGTAGCCGTACGTCATGAGCTTTGCACGTCCTTTTTCATTTGCTAACTCAACAACCTTTAGCCCAGACGCGCCAATGTCGACTCCAAGATAGGTATGTGCAGTTTTACCTCCAAAGAAACTCATAGTGTTGACAGTATAGCATGAGGGGTTTGTAGTTGGTAGTTGGGGTTGGGGATTGAAGGTTGGGGATTATTGGCGAGCGAGATGCTCGTCGATACATTGATTGACGAGGGTGTCGGCCTCTTTATTTTTTTCGCGAGGAATATGGCGGAAAGTGACATGCTTGAAATCCTGAACGAGATTGTGCACTTCGACAAAACGTTTTGCGATTTCTGGATTTTTTACTTTATACACACCATTCAACTGCCGAACCGCGAGTTCCGAATCCATAAGCATGTCGACCTCAGTTGCTCCAATCGTTTTTGCGTGTTCTAATCCGATGATAATGGCTGTATACTCCGCTTGATTGTTTGTGGTGGTTCCAAGATAACGAGAAACGTTCGCGAGGATTTCCCCGTCTAATCCGCCACGAAGGGATTTGATAACAGCTCCAGAAGCAGAAGGTCCAGGATTCCCTCTCGATCCTCCATCGGTGTAGATTCGTACTTTCATAGTTCGATTTTACTCACTACAGGTATTTTCATATCCACAATTCTCAACTGCAATTCTCTATTCCCATTCCACTCATTCACCCCAAGCTCAAACACAACATCGATTTTATCACCAAGACGGACTTTTTGTGCCCATTCCCCAAAACCAAAACCGATCATTTTGACCATCTTACCACTTGCCGACGTAACCGTCAGGCGGAGATGCTTGGCGTCAGCTCCGACCGTTCCGATATTTGAAACAGAAACTTTTGTGCAGGAAAAAAGTGGCTTGGGATTCTTTTCGCCAAATGGAGCGAAACATTGGAGTTGATCGAGAAGGACCCACGTCACGTCGGACAGATCGATCACCGCGTCGATTTTGACAGTGGGAACGAGCTCGCGATCTTTGAGTGCGTTTTCGGCGAACGCATACATTTTTTTTGATGCACGCTCGAATTTCTCATCTCCTGTCACCGAAAATCCACACGCTTGCGGATGTCCGCCAAATTTGTCGAGATCATCTGCAGCCGAACGCAAACATTCCGTCACATCAAATCCCTCCACCGATCGACCTGATCCGACATATTTCCCGTCCGGTGACCGTCCGACGACATACACAGGTTTCCCAAACTGATTCACAAGTTTCCCTGCCACAAGTCCAACCAACCCAGCCGACCAACCGTCGCCTGTGACGATGATGAGAGACTGCTTCGCTTCAATCTTCCCCATCGCCTCCTTATACATCGCGTCTGAAGCTTTTTGTCTGACGATATTCAACGCATTTAATTCACTCACAAGGACCGTCGCGCGCAACTCATCTTCCTCAAGCAAAACGTTGAGTGCAGCACTTGCGTGATGCATTCGTCCCGCCGCATTTATACGTGGACCAATCTGAAACCCGATCGAGTACGTGTCGAGTTCGCCAAATTTTCCTCCTGAAATTTCTATTAATTTCCGAAGTCCAACACGTTTTGTTTTGTTCAGAACTTTGAGGCCAAACGTTTCCAACAATCGATTCTCTCCTGTAAGTGGCATCACGTCCGTCACGGTCGCGATCGCAACCAGATCCAAAAGCCATTTTTCGTGACCGTCAGGAATCAAACCAGAAGCAGTCACTGGCTCATGGGGGCGTAGCGACGGGGCCCCCATCGACCGGAGCGAGAGGCTCGCGGAGTCGAGACCGAGTGAGGACGATGGGGTGTCGCGAAGCGGGGCCCCATGAGCTTGCTGTACTCGCCCCGCCTCCAGTAACCCGCACGCCAGCTTGAAAGCAACCCCTGTTCCACACAGCGTCTTGTTCGGATACGTTTCCCCCGGAACAAGCGGATGGATCAGAATTGCTGCATCCGGCAGTTCCGCCGGCATCGTATGATGATCACACACAATCGTATCAATCCCAAGCTCCTTTGCTCGATCAATCGCTGGCTTGTTCGAAATTCCACAATCCACCGTAATAATCAGCTTCGTCTTGTCGTGCAAAGCCAAATGCTCAACCGTCGCAACAGACATCCCATATCCATCTTTTTCCCGATCTGGAATAAACGAGCTAATCTTCGACTCGTCAAATCCAAACGCGCGACACAAATCCCTAAGCGTCGAAATCAGCACCGCCGATCCACAAACCCCGTCCGCGTCGTAATCGCCATGCACGGTGATCATCTCGCTATTCACGAGCACCTCAAAAACCTTCGTAACAGCCACGTCCATATTCCGAAACAAACTTGGCGAAAAAACATCCCGACTCCAGTCCGGACCAAAAAAAACATCAACTTCCTCCTGTGTCCGCACCCCTCGATTCCACAGCAGCGACAAAACAACCGGATGCACCTCCGGAAACTGTTGCCGAAACTCATCCGACGCCTGTTGATTTGTGATCCAGTGTTTTGTCATGTTTTTTCAAATTTAATAAAACGATTTTCTCTGTCTAATTCCTGGGCTTTATCAAGAAAAATGTTTACAAGAGATAGCTGCAATGCAAAAAATTTTGCATGAAACTCTTTTTTTCCTCGAAAATTGCTCATTTCTTCTTGAAGCAAATCAATCTGTTCTGTATAAGAAAAGCCTGCACTCGCTTTTGCTTCAATAATTGATCTCATACTCTTGAAGAAATCCTCGTAATAAAGATCGATTGCGAGACGATCTTGTATCCCCTTATGCAATTTATCTAATGCGACATAAATGGCTTTTTCGAAACTTACATTTGTAAACTTTGATGCGATTTGAAAAGATGCTCGTGCCACTTCAAGCAGAAGCCATACCGACTCTCTTCTCTCTGCCGTTTCTCTCGCGACCATAAGGACATCTTCAACATTGATGGTACGATCATCTGTTTGATGAATGGAATGTAAAAATCTTGCAAAGGAGAGTTGTTTGTCACATAACTCCTGTAGATTCTCTTCAGATGAAATGAGCTTATCCATAACTCGAATCACCTGTTGGGGATCCTTTCTTTGTTCATATATTTTTTTTGCAAAATCTTCTAAATCTAAATAAACTAATTTTTTATCACTCTTTAGGGCAACTTTTTCAATTCCTTTTTCAATCAGGGAAAGCGTGTGCGAAAACTCCACGTGCTCACCTCGGGAAAAATGAGCCTGCGCAAGAATAATATTTGCGGTCACTCCTTGAAATGGATCAGAAAAAATCTGAGAAGTTTCCCGTACTACTTTGAATGCCTTATCGGAATTTCTCCCGCGTTTTACCTGTTCAATCGCAATTGCTCCAAACACCTTCATACGCGACATCACTTCCCAATTTGGTAATTCTGAGCCGAGTTTCAATGCCGCCTCATCTTGACCAAAAGCAACAAACCCTTCCGCGATTTCTGGCAAAGAAAAGGTGATAAATGCTAAACCTTTCTTCATAACTCTCTTTACATCCTCGACCATACCAAAACGCGCATACTGAACGGCAATTTTTCCATGAATTCCGTTATCAGAGATATATTCTTTTGGTATTTCCTCTTCCGCTCGTTGTATAGAGTGAATCGCTTCTTGTTTTATCGAGATTGCTTGGTGAGCAATGGTTAAAAACATTTCCGCGCGTTTAACCCAGTCACTACCAGATTCTGCAAGATATTCTGCTGTTTCAAAATCTTTTTCATCTAAGACGTCACGGATAACCATTTCAAGAAATGCGTCCTTCGAGTGGCTCGGATCTGCATTTTCGATTGATGTTTCAAACGCCTCATTATTTCTTCGTTTCCATGCAGATTTGGCGATTTGAAGAAGAACCAAATTTTTTTCGATCATGTTCAAAATCATCGAGGCCTTTTGATTTGCTGTCGGATAATCTTCCGCCAATGCAAAAAGCTGTGCAGCTTCCCTTGGAACATACAAGATGGAACGTAAAATTTTATCGTTCCCAAAACGGAGATATCCTGCCCCAACAGAAATTCGATCCTCAACTGGAAGAGCATCAAGCTGATTTCCACCCAATTGATGTCTTTCAAATAGCTCATCCGCCTCCAGAAAAAGTCTCTCTGCTTCTTCTCGTAATCTCAAAGCATCCCTCCGCATCTCCTTAGGCAACATATTCTTTTCAAACATCTCCCCAATCGATCTCCCAAGCGCGCCAAATTTTCGTACATCCTCGATACTCATCTCCTCATTTTCCATAAGCTCCACCAACTCCTTTGGATGCTTTTTTCCATACTTGCGAACAAGCTCTGCCATCTGTTCGGTGAGATTATCAACATGCGTGCGAACAGCCGGCTGGAGGTCGGCATACGAAACATGCGTGGTTGCCTCAGAAACGGCACTACGTACGTCGGGACTCGATTGTCTTTGTGATGATTCGTTCATACCATTCCACGGTCTAACTCTTCGGCCTTATCGAGTAATGCCGCAGAAAGACTCATCTGAAATACGTACCAAGCCCTCCAACCGAGACTTGGATTCTCTCGCATTTCACGACCTGTTGTCACACGACGCCCTGCATCTATGACGGTTTCAATATCCAACCCATCAGAGATCATTTCTTCTGCAATCGTCGTCAGCGCTTCAAAAATTTCATCTACTCCTAACAACTTTTCTGCATAGACGAGCGCGTCATTGATAATCGGCGTCGGATCGCAATGATTTTTCACATAGGCTTCGATGATCATCGCGTATCCATACATGGAGCCATCACGTCTATTTTTATTCTCATAATCTCTCGCGCATTCCAATGCCTGGATTGGATTCCTCCCAACCTGCCGTAAAATATCTGCGAGATCAGTAAAACCTGAGACGATGTGATCATGATCATATTCCTTAACAACAGAAAAAAGAAGATTAATAACTGATTTTAGATCTTGTTTTTTTTGATGCATCTCCAAGCCTAATTCCTCCAATTCAGACGCGACGCGCAGAAGGTTTGTTGTGCTCATTTTTGCAATAGGAGTTGTATCGATTGATGTAAAAATTCGTATGGCATCGTCCATCTCTCCTCTGAGCAAATAAGCAAGAACTAAACGAGGTGCGAAACGAATATTTTGGAGTAATCCTTTCTTTGAATTTTGTTCTGCAACAGTTAACGCAAATCGTAATGCGGTATCGCTCATCTTCTGGTTACTTGCCTGAGCAATGGCAATGGAAAGAAACGATTGAAACTTTGTCTCTATATCTGTCGATAAAGTGCCTGATTGTACGAGCGAGAATGCTTGCTCGTCGTTACCAGAAGAAACAAAGTCAGAAGCAAAATCTGGAAGACTCGTTCGAGAGCTGTGTATGGATAGGTTCGAATAAACTCGAATCGCATTATCAATGTCTCCTTGGCGAGCATACAGACACGCGATATTCTTTAGGCCTTTATCACGAACCAACAATGTCTCTTGAAAAGAGTCAGACAAACACTGTTCAGCGAGTTGTAAAGAATCGAGCCACCCAGAGCCTGATCTTGCTTCCGATTGAGCAATTGATATTAAATCCCTCGCTTTTCCAGAGAGCGTACTTAAACTCATTGCAAACATCTTTGCACGATCAAATTCCTTCATCGAAATACATTTTCTGATAACAGATTGTAGGACAGTATCCTTTGTTCGATCTGGTTCAACTTCGACAAACAAACGTTCCATGACATCATTCCTTTCTTTCTTAAATGCAAGTCTTGCAATATCTAGTGCTGTTTTTTTCCAGTCATACTGTTTGTTATTCGGTCCAAGGAATGCAAGCGCGGACTGAAAATCTCCCTGGATGGCAAACCCTTTTGCTAGATCCAACCCAGTAAGATGACTATCTAATTCCTTTAAAATATCGTTAGATCGCGAAAGACGTAAGTACGCTCCAAAAAACTTACGACGATCATGTGGAAAAACTTCTTTTAAACCATCTGGTTCTAAGTGTTCAGAGTAGACATTTTCTGCATCAACACACTGCGACAATGCTTTCTTTCGAAGGGACTTTACAACTTTTTCTAACTCACGAGGCAACATATTCTTTTCAAACATCTCCCCGATCGCTTTCCCAAGCGCGCCAAATTTTCGTACATCCTCGATGCTCATCTCCTCATTTTCCATAAGCTCCACCAACTCCTTGGGATGCTTTTTTCCATACTTGCGAACAAGATCTGCTATCTGTTCGGTGAGATTATCAACATGCGTGCGAACAGCCGGCTGGAGGTCGGCATAGCGCATCGTAACAACGGACTCGCCAATGTATGTCGAGTCGGTCGATGATTGGTGATAACGATTCCCTCTTTCTGACATAAACTTATCCGCGTTTCAAAACATTCAAATAGGCGTCGGTCGGAATATCGACACTGCCTTTTCCAAGAGCTGCCATTTTTTTCTTTCCTTTCTTTTGCTTATCAAGCAATTTGCGTTTTCGAGTCACGTCACCTCCATATAAACCTGCGGTCACGTCTTTGTGCAAAGCAGAGATGCGTTCGGACGCGACAATCTTTCCTCCGATCGCTGCTTGTAATTTTATCACAAACCATTCTGGTGGAATGGACTCTTTCAAAGAAGCGAGGACACGGCGTCCAACACGTTCAGCTTCGTCACGATAGGTGAGCATGGAAAGAGCTTCGACCCCTTCTTCGGCAACGAGAATATCGAGACGAACAACGTCGGCGGTGCGATAATCAACGAGCTCGTAGTTCATCGACGCGTAGCCAGAAGTGATGCTCTTTAGTTTATCGTAAAAATCAACAATCAGCATCGCGAGTGGCATTTCGTAATGAAGGATGGATTGTTGTTGTGATAAATATTCTGTGTCTTTATAAATCCCGCGTCGCTCTACGCAAAATTGCATAACCGGTCCAATAAAATCGGTCGGCGACACGAGATCTACCTTCGCCCACGGTTCTTCAATGGCAATAATCGACGAAGGATCGGGAAGCTCCGACGGACTTTTAATCACAAGAGCATCTTTTCCTTGCCGAAGCACACGGTATGCCACGGACGGAACGGTTACAATGAGATCAAGATTAAACTCACGGCGCAACCGCTCCTTTAAAATCTCCAGATGCAACATACCAAGCAACCCGCAACGGAATCCATATCCGAGCGCAGGCGAATGTTCTGGTTCGTATGTGAGCGCGGCATCGTTGAGCTTGAGACGTTCCATTCCCACGCGCAAGTGTTCGAAGTCGTTTCCTTCTTTTGGAAAAACTCCAGCATAAACCATCGGCTTGACCTGTTTGTACCCGGGGAGTGACTGGGCCGTCGAACGGCCTTCAGTCGTTGAGTCATTAAGTCGTTGAGTCGTGATGGTGTCTCCAACATGACAGGCTTTGATATCACGGAGTCCTGTGACGATGTAGCCGATCTGTCCCGTCTCAAGTTCGCCAGTCGGGACCATTCCTGGAGTTAATTTCCCAATTTCCAAAATTTCCCCAATCGCTGACGTGGCCATCATCGTCACTTTGTCCCCTTTTTTAAATGTTCCATCAACGACTCGCACATACGCAATCACTCCTTTGTAATCGTCGTACTTAGAATCAAAAACCAACGCACGTGGCACCGCGTCAACATCTCCTATTGGACAAGGAATCCGCTCGACGATCGCATCAAGCAGATCAGAAACACCATCCCCTGTTTTTCCAGACACATGTAAAATCTCCGATGGATCGCATCCAAGCAACTTCACCAGTTCCTCTGTCCGACGAGGAATATCTGCCGCAGGCAAATCGATCTTGTTGAGCACCGGAATAATGGTGAGGTCTTCTCCAAGAGCGAGATACAAATTTCCAATCGTCTGCGCTTGAACCCCTTGTGCTGCATCCACAAGCAAAATCGCTCCCTCCACAGCGGCAAGAGAACGAGAAACTTCGTAGGTAAAATCGACATGGCCAGGAGTGTCGATGAGATTGAGAACATGCGCCTTGTACTCCATCCGTGCCGGTGTTAGTTTGATCGTAATTCCCTTCTCACGTTCCAGATCCATCGAGTCAAGCAACTGTTCTTTCATCTTTCGTTTCTCCACAGTCCCCGTCATCTCCAAAAGCCGATCCGCAAGCGTGGATTTTCCGTGATCTACATGAGCAATAATGCAGAAGTTACGAATCTTTGACTGATCCATAGCGAATTCTCGCTTCAATATTAGCCAACATTTGCTTCGCTTGTTGGATTCTACGTGAATGTTTCAGATAAGGCAAAATAAACCCAATAAATCTCTTGAGTGATTTTGCCTCATTCACATTTATCCTCCATAAATTTTCATGAAAATAACCGAGTTTTCCTCGAATATATTGTGTGTCGCCTTTTCTGGCAATTTGACGAAATAATGATTTAATATTCTGTCTTTTCAACCAATTATCCATCCAAAATAATACATCAACATCATACGAATCAAGCTTAAAGCGACCCCTACCTTGATTCACGATAAAATTCCCTTCTGCATCCACGTATCCAGCAACAAATGCCGCTACGACCTTCATCTCTCCATCGATTCGCTCTGGTCTTTTTTTTGGCAGAAGAAAATCAAAAGAGCGATTCAAATAACAATTAATAGAATATCCATGAATCGACTTACTCACACGAACGGCTCCATACTGAGAAAAAATTGCTTTCATGAGCTTCACCTGCGGGATATCCGTTGTATGACAACGTGCTACAAGTGTATTTGAAGTCTGGAGATTAGGAACATACACATTTAAATCACCGACTCGAAACCCGATCAGATATGCTTCTTCGACAGGATCACCGCTAAAGTCCTTTTTATCAAATCTCTGACGAGCAATCGATGGTCTACGAAACGTTATCCCAAACTCTTTCATTCTATTACGTACTGTCGCAAAACTGCACCCAAGCAACTCTCCGATCTTCTGCGGCGTAAGTTTTTTATCAATGTAGAGCCGGATCAACTTCTGTTTAGTAATTGGAATTTTATACCTTCCCATATGTGCAATTATACAAAAATATAATACACGATACAAGTTCCTCCGTTTACGTTTTGAATTGTTTCATGTAACCTACTGCCTGAGGTATAAATGACTGGAAAAAAACCGGGGGACTCATGTCCTGGATGTAAGGAAGGTCGGTTACTCGTCCGGACGAAATCACACAGCGACTCCCCACCCGACCCAATGCACGTGGTTATTGGACAACGCTATATGCACTGGACCACCGTCACCCATTTGGTTTGCAACGAGTGCAGCGGGATGTATGAATCAGCAAACCGTGGCACAAACGTCCAAAACATTCTAGAAGCGCAAATCGCGACGTTCCAGAACCCAAGCGAAGAACCGATCGTATGTACAAGGTGCGGAGGGGCACTCGTAGATGGATCGAAAAGTAGCACGATGCATGTCACGCGATTTCGCTCGTGCGAAGGATGCTTGACGGTCGCATGGATTTTCCCAACCAAGTCAGTCTTTTTCGAAGACGATGTACTCGGATCCTTCCGAGGTCCTAGTCCACCTCAACCACATTCTCCATCTCGCCGCCGTCGCAAGGGGTAGCTTCTACAAACGACCACACGGTCGTTTTTTTAAACCTCATGACTCGACAAAAACTCAGGAATGATCACTTCTGTCTGCAAGTTATGACGTAAATGCGTGGCAAATACTTCCTTAGCCTCCGGATCACCATGGACGAGGAAAATCTTTTTTGGAACGGTTCCGGATTCTGGTTTGAGCCAGCGTGTAAGTTTATGCATATCAGCGTGCGCGGAAAAAGCTCCAATCGCAGAAACACCTGCATGGACATTGATACTCACACCGTAAATTTTTACTTTTTTTGCGCCTTCGTACAGTTTACGTCCGAGTGTCCCAAATGCCTGAAACCCAATGATGAGAACACGAGATTTTGAATCGGATAAATAGCGTTTCAAATGATGCATAATACGACCACCAGACATCATTCCACTTCCCGCAATAATAATTTTTGGTGAAGGAACTTCATTAATTTGTTTTGACTCGTCGACCGTAAAGGTTTCACGTAAATTTGGGAATGAGAAAAAATCACGATCGGCTTCGGATAAAATTGGGGAATCGAATCGAAGATACTCTTTGTAATGCCGATACACTTCTGTCGCGCGAATCGCCATCGGAGAATCGAGAAAAATCGGAACGTTGGTTTTCACATCGCGCAACATCAAATCGATTTCATAGAGTAACTCTTGTGTACGCTCAATCGAAAATGCTGGAATCATGAGAACGCCTCCATCCTTAATGGTTTGCTCCACGACCGCTCTCAGCTTCGTTGCACGTTCTGTTGATGGCTCGTGTACTCGATGCCCATACGTTGCTTCACAAATCACCACATCGGCTTCAGAGATCGCTTCGGTATCGGGCAAAATCGGAACATCATCGTTTCCGACATCACCAGAATAAATAATACGCTTCCCTTCTGCATTCACAGACACAAAAGCTGATCCAAGCACATGTCCTGCGTCGTGTAACATCACCGTTACACCAGGAGCAACCGTTATCTCTTCATGATATGAAATTCCTGTACTACGTTTTTCAAGCACTTCCAAATCTTCTTTTGTATATAACACATCGTCCCCGCACTTTTCTGCATTTTCGGTCATGATATGAAAGGCGTCTTTCAGAACAATCTTTGTGAGTGACAAACAGGGGTGAGTCATCATAATCGGGCCAGTGTATCCTTCTGTAATCAATTTTGGAATTCGACCTGTATGATCCGCGTGCGGGTGCGTCACGAACACGGCGTCAATCGACTTTGGATCAAACCCAAATGGCACTTTATTTTTATCCCCACACATACGCTCTCCTTGAAACATTCCGCAATCAATCAGAATGCGACATTCTTTTCCGTTTGCGTCCTTGGTGGTGAGAAGATGACAAGAGCCAGTAACTTCATTGTTTGCGCCGTGAAATGAGAGTTGCATAGTGCTAAAGGATAGAAATCAAAAGTAAAATGTAAAAGGTAAAATGCTACTTGTTACCTCGCTACGCTTGATAAATGTAAAAAACTCAAGTAGACTCAGCAAACTATGAAACTGGACTGGAACACGCTTCCGAAACCTATTATAGCACTCTCTCCGATGGCCGACATGACCGATTCGGCGTTTTGTCAAACGGTGAGATATTGCTCACCGTTTGACCCTGAGCTTGTCGAAGGGGTCGTAGGGTCTGGTCTGGTTGTTTTTCGTGAAATGGTGTCGTCTGAAGCTGTGGTTCGGCACAATGATAAAACACTTGGGATGACGGATATTCATCCTGACGAACGACCATTGGTTCAACAAATTTTTGGATCAGATCCAGCGACCATGGCTGAATCAGCGCGAATTATTGCAGAGCAACATCATCCGGAAGGGTTTGATGTGAACATGGGATGTCCAGTGTACAAGATCGTACACAACTTCAACGGTGCGGCGCTCATGAAAGAACCAGAGCTCGCAACAAAAATCGTCCGTGCGATGAAGGAGGTTATCGACGTTCCACTTTCGATCAAAATTCGTCTTGGTTGGGAAAATCCAACTGACTGTATTGAATTTGCTAAAGTTCTTGAAGATGCAGGAGCGGATCTGATTACTGTTCATGGACGGACAAAGTGTCAGGGCTATGCAGGTGTCGCAGACTGGAAAATGATTCGGCGTGTAAAAGAAGCGGTTTCAATTCCTGTCTTGTGCAACGGAGATGTCCACAAAGCTGAGCTTGCTCCAAAAGCCCTCGAGGTTTCTGGATGCGATGGACTTTTAATCGCGCGCGGAGGTCTCGGAAATCCATGGATCTTTGAACAGATTTCTGATGTGCTTGTTGGACGTGTCGCACGAGTAGTGACCATGGAAGAACGCGTCCGAACCGTTTTGCAACATCTCGACCTCCATTGTCAGCAATATGGCGAACGTGGAGTCGTCACCTTTCGAAAACATCTGTCGTGGTATTTCAAAGGAGTGCCTGGAGCGAAATTTTTTCGAGAACAATTACATACGACCTCGTCGAGATCAGAAATTGAGAAAATTCTCAACACTCTTTGTCATTGCGAGGAGGCATCAGCCGACGCGGCAATCCCCAGAGATTGCTTCGCTTCGCTCGCAATGACGTACGGACAACTATGAAAATAGGAATCCTCATTTTCTCACACCCAGAAGCCGACTCCCACGCGCAAGCCGACCGCTTCGAAAAAGCCGGTCGTGAACTTGGTATTGATATCGTCCGCATCCACGAACCACTTCTCACAATAAAAAATTCCGATCAAAAAATATTGATAAAATGCGACGGTCGTCCAGAAATGTCAATTTTGGATTTTGATTCGGTTATTTGTAGACCAAATTTTATTGAGGAACCTTCGTTGCATCAGTTTACAATTCAGGCATTTATAAATTCCGGAGTGCGAGTGATTAACGGAAATATATCCGCTGCAAAAAATAAACTCGACCAGCACATCCGTCTGACCGAAGTCGGCGTTCCCATGCCGCGATGGGCGATCGCACACACACCAGAAAATCTACTCGCGACCGCAAAATCAATCGGATTCCCTGTCGTCTGCAAAGTCGCCTTCGGTACGCACGGAAAAGGCGTGTTCTTTGCCCCAACGCAGGAAACGTTTCTTCCTATTGTCGACTACTTAGCCGTACGCGACGGAAACCCAGTCATCATCGAAGAATACATCGAAACAGACCGTCGGGACCTGCGCGTGTTCGTTCTCAACGGTCGTATCCTCGCCGCCATGGAACGCGTCGCAAAACCAGGCGACATCCGCGCCAACACATCAATCGGCGGCACCGGCACCCACGTTGAGCTTTCCCCCGACGAAACAGCTCTCGCCATCCGCGCCGCACACACATTCAATCTCGAAATATGCGGCGTAGACATCCTCCGCTCCCCCCGCGGTCCGCTCGTGATCGAAGTAAACGCAAACCCAGGGTTCAAGGAGCTTGAGCGAGTGACAGGAATTGATATTGCGAAAGCAATTCTGACCTCTGTCATCCACCAATAGAACCATCTTGACGCATATGCTTCAACTTGGTTCGCATCGAGATGAGATTATTATTTGAGGCAAAAAAATCCCGCCATCAGTTGGACGGCGGAGGTTCTGGATTGTAAGGGCACAATTAGGACGAAGGTTTTGAAGCAACGAACCGTCTATGCGCCAGTCCAACGACGAGGAGGACGAGATCGGGGAGGATGAGGACGCATATCAGCAACGCAGGTAGGACGAACATTTGCTGGGCGGGCGACAGCGTGTCGACATATCCGGAGAGCGGTGGCATCAAAATGACGAACATAGTGATGACGGCAATCCGCAAACGTTTCCATGGGATCCCTATCGACCCACGAGGCAGTGCCGACGCCAACCCTATCAGAACCCCGAACACGAGAACGAACGGGAAGAACCGGTTGATTTCGTCCAGACGATTGGGATAGTTCGAATTGAACGGGACCCAGTAGAGTAACCACTGCCACCAGACGATAGAAATCGCAAGTCCGATCCCAGCACCAGCCACACAACGAATGATTGAAGAGAGCAAAACCACCTCCATGTAATACCATTTCCAACTAACCATCCGGCACCATCCCGTCCAAAATTGAGCTCCGACTTCGAGAAAAGTCTTCAACGTATCTACGGATACGCTTCAGACTTTTCTCTTCGTCTCGCCTCAATTGTGAATGGGCTATGCCGAAGCGTTAATTGGAGATGGTATAAACCCTACATCAATCCAAAATACCACGCAAGAATCTGTTGCCAACTTAAGAGATCCTATGCTAACATTCGACCAAAATACATCTTCCGGGATCGTCTAACGGCAGGACGAGGGACTCTGAATCCCTTAATCATGGTTCGAATCCATGTCCCGGAACCATCAAAACACCACTCGTAATTGAGTGGTGTTTTGATCATATCTTCCTCATCTGGGATCGTCTAACGGCAGCCTCGCCCGTAGGCCGGAGACTTGCAAGCCTACGGTCTACGGCCGAGGGGACGAGGGACTCTGAATCCCTTAATCATGGTTCGAATCCATGTCCCGGAACCATCAAAACACCACTCGTAATAGGTGGTGTTATTTTGTCCTGAGCGAGCGAAGTGAGTCAAAGGATCGCGTCCGTTACGTAAATCATCCCCGTTGACAAATCATTCGTTGATGTTGACAGAAAAATCGTTAGCTATTAAGCTAGATTTAAATATGGCTGACCAATTTTTTGCATCAAACAGCCGTCGTGGAGCTCTCATAATGAGAATTCCAGCGTTTTGAATTGCGTGAAATAGCGTCACGAAAGATAAACCCCTGGGATTCTCCCGGGGGTTTGTTCTTCACAAAGGAGCTAAAATGGCAGAGACGCTTCGTTTCCTTCGTTTCCCGAATCGAATCAATCACCCCGAATGGTTTGTTCTGTCGGCGGCCATGCACGAGGAGTCGACTATTCTCAATACGCGTACTTCTCCAGAAAACCTGGCGAAGGTGTTCGAGGATGGACTTGCCCTTGTACTCGAACGGGACGATGAAATGATCGGGTTCATTGCCGCGTGGCCTGTCGCGTCCGGTTTTGTTGAACTCGGTTCGGCATGGATTCGGATCGACTGTCGCAATCAAGGATACGGGAACTTGCTGTACGAACAGTCAAAGTCGCTTCCCGGCGTGAGCGAAAAAGTCGTGTTCGCGGTCACGCAGAATCCCATGGCGCTCAAAGCCGGACGGCACGCAGGACTCATGCCTCATACGGACTGGACCAATCCGATCCCGTTCAAGCACACATGCGGTCCGTGTGACAAATGGGAAACCGACGAAGAGAAGCGCGCATGTCCGTTGCGTGACAAAACCTGCTGGCTGCGCTATGTACGGCAGACTTAATTCTCACTTGGGTGCGTCGTCGTGAACAGCAACGACGACGCACCCTCCCTTTTTTATGATGATTACGAACACATCGATTCCTCTTCAGCGCCTCGTGAGCGGGGACACACTTTGCATTCACACATTCGCGTGTGTCGGTTCAAAACCGGGTCCGTCCGTCTATCTTCAAGGGAATCTCCACGGACCAGAAATCCTCGGTGGCGCCCTGCTCGTTCGGTTGATTGAATTTCTTTCGACGCAACCGGACATAAACGGCCGGCTGACGATTGTGCCGCTCGCAAATCCGATCGGCGTTCAGTCTCAAGAATACGGATTCCAATTCGGACGATGGAACGCGCAAAACGGGAAGGATTGGAATCGCATTTTTTCCAAAAAGATCGTGTTGACCGGACACGGCGATTCCATCGAACAGAAGCTTGCTTCGACCCTCCAGACACTCGCAAACGGACACGACACGGTTCTTGATATCCACACATCCGGCAGACGCTCCATTCCACATCTTTATGTCGCCTCTGACAGCGCGGATTATTTCGCCCCGCTGGCTGGACGGTGTGTGTTGACGGTAGATGAGGACGACTATCTCAATGCCTTCGATGAAAGCTGTGTGGCTTCCGCCGTGAAGGAAGGACGGAAAACTCAAGCGGCGACATGGGAGGCCGGAACGCATGGAACGATCGGCGCGACGGAATTGGAAGAACGATTCCAGAACCTTCTGGGCTTTCTGTCAAGTTGTGGCGTTCTGCCGGCCGCTTCCGATTTCAAACCTGCCGCGGCGGTTCCAACTTTTCCGCTCAAATCCGTTCGAACTCTATACGCGGACTCCTCTTGTTATATCGTCTGGGTGACGGAACCCGGAACAACATTGAGAGCGGGCGATATCTTTGCCCGTGCGTATGACCCGTCCAACGGGCAGTCGAGCGATTGCTTCGCGCCGTACGACTTATTTTTGATCACGCAATATCCGCTTCAAGCCGTTTCCGATGGACAGGAATTGGCGAAGGTTGTTCGAATGTGACGTCACAAAACTCTGGGCTTTTGCTTTGAAATGATACTATCTCTTATTGATGGATATATTGCGCTAATGAACGACCCCGCCGCAAAGCGATCTGACCGTCACTTAGTGACGGTCAGATCGCTTTAGATGTTTTTCTTGTAATTCTATTGTTATTTTATAGCGTTATCTAAATGTATTTTGATCATCGTCTGTTTTGACCGTCACTAAGTGACGGTCAGGTCCGTTCCTACTACCGGGACAGGGTGTGACCAAGAAAACCCGCATTCTTCATGGGATGTGGGTTTTCGATTGTCTTACAAAAATCCGATGTCGTGATAAACTCCGTATATATGAAAAAAGTTAAAATTATTACTTTGGTGATATTTGTTGCGATCTTTGCTTTGGTATTGGCGACGAATTTGATCCATTGGGATGAAACTCCTTTGGAACAAAGTATTGCCGCTCTACCACTTGGTCTCGGTCTTCTGTTGGAATTACCTTTTCTTTTGATTGGGGCAATGCTTACCGAAAACGGATCTGGCAATGGGTTAATTTCATATGATTGGTACACCACGATGATGCAAGTGATGCCGTTTCTGGCCGGAGCGTTTTATAGCGGCTTGTTTTATCTCATCGCAACGCGCATAAAAAAGCAAGAACTGAAAAAAATATAACTCCAAGTTCTATCCGACCAGGACAGGGTCGACGAGCGTATAGAAGCGTGTCTCAAAGTCCCCTCAAAGGCTTCAATCTAGACCGGGCCGCAGAACCACAAAAATACCACTGCTGAGGCAATGGTATTTTTGTGGTTATTGGAGAGACGTGGATTCGAACTGGGGAGGGTTTGGGAACCGGGAGGTTCCCACTGCTAATGGGGGAGATCTAAAGAGGGGTGGAAACCCCTCTTTAGGAACAGACATGATCTTTCTGAATGTCTGCGAGTAAGATTCCACGTCCCGGAACCAAAATAACTCCACCCAATGAGGGTGGAGTTATTTTATCCTTAAATTACCTATTACCTTCTACATCAAAAACTCTAAAAACTTCTCTACACCTTGAATCTTTTGCTTCCTTTTTCCCAGCCTTCAATTGCCTCCTGTTCCGTAGCTGCTATGAAATAATAGATGTCTCGTTTTCGATCGACATCCTCTCTCAAAGTATCGTTATCACCGAAGGATATATATGTAGTAGCTATATAAGTATCATTAAAACCAAAGTCATCTGCTGCCAACAAAAAAGACCCATCGTCCATTAAATCTTTGGGTTCCAATGATTCAACATGAACGGAATCGCCTTTGGTGTCACCAGATGCTACATAAAAATAGCCTCGGCTAAGAAAAAGTTCCTTTTTTAAGGCAGTAATCTGTTCAACCATGCCCAGCAAATGTGCTTCATGTTGCGGATCACCCTGTTTTGGTCGTTCTTTAACCTCAAAAACAAGCTCAAAGCTTCGCGTCTCGGCAACATCAGTTATAGTGTTTTGAGAATCATCTCCAAAATAAGAAGTCTTCTTATCCAGATTTAAATCGAATCCTAGGGGTATTAATACCTTTCGCATATTGGTTATCTTCTCCTCTGTACGTGAATATAAGTCAGTCAATGCTTCGGCAGAAATATCATCAGGTTTTTTTATCGCCTCAATTCTTTCCTCTGGTGTGAGTTCAAATGTGGCTCGAACTACCAAACTCTTCGAATCAGCAACAAAGGTTAGCTTATATCCATCATCACTGTTTTCTTTAATCATTCTTTGTAAAATCTCAATCGCTGGCCCGTAAGCCCCTTTTTCTGCCCCTGCTTCAATGATTGGTTCTTTTGGTGCAGCTAATGACGTTTCAGGATACTTTCTGTCACCATGTCCAAAACGATTTTCTGACATAAATCAAGATTAACTATAACTTAATACTTATATTCTACCCCCCCCCCCCGAATATATTGGACAAACAAAGTTATCAACAGCGTCTGTATCCGACCTACAGAATCGTCACGATCAGTTCTGTCCGATCAGGACAGAGTTGACGGACATATAGACAGGCACTGCAAAGTCCCATCGTCGAAAGCTTCAATCTAAACCGGGCTGCAGAACCACAAAAATACCATTGCCTCAGCAGTGTACAAATGTCCGCACGGTTCTATCTGACCGGGACATGATCTGACCGTCACTTAGTGACGGTCAGATCGTTTTAGATGTTTGTCTTGTAATTCCATTGTTATTTTATAGCGTTATCTAAATGTATTTTGATCATCGTCTGTTTTGACCGTCACTAAGTGACGGTCAGGTCCCTTAGGTATTGTGGGTTTTCGATTGTCTTACAAAAATTTGATTTCATGATAAACTCCGTATATATGAAAAAATTTAGAATTATTACTTTAGTGATATTTGCTGCTATTTTTGCTCTGGTATTGGCGACGAATTTGATTCATTGGGATGAAACTCCTTTGGAACAAAGTATTGTTGCTCTACCACTTGGTCTCGGTCTTCTGTTGGAATTACCATTTCTCCTCATTGGTGCAATGCTTACCGGAAATGGATCTGACAATGGGTTAATTTCATATGATTGGCATCCCACGATAATACAAGTGACGCCATTTCTGGCCGGAGCGTTTTATAGTGGCTTGTTTTATCTCATCGCGACACGCATCGGAAAGCAAGAACCACGAAAAATTTAACCCAAGTTCTATCCGACCGGAACAGGGTCGGCGAGCAGGGAGAAGGTCGCTCGTAAGTCCCTTGAAAGGCCTCAAGCGAGACCGGGTCGCAGAACCACAAAAATGCCAGACGCAAGTCTGGTGTTTTTGATTTCTAGAGTCGTCATTCTCAGTCATATCCATTATACTTATATCATATGAGAAGATCACCTCGTTGGAAAATTAACGCAAGTCTTGAGTGTCCAAACTGCCACGAGAAAAAAATGATGCGTAATGAATTAATTTATCGAATAATTGTTCCTTTGTTTATTGTATCTGCAGGCATCATCATGCCTATACTGCGCACTGATAATATACCTACATGGCTTTCTAAAACTTTTCTTGCACTCGTTGTTGTTGTATTCTTTGCAGGATTTTGCACCATTGGGTACTACGAATTTCATGATCCACAACATACATATAAATGCGGTGCGTGCGGATTGATTACAAATATTCCTCGCCAACCTTATTCAAAAATGGAAAAGATTATCTTTGGCTTTTTTGTATTCGCTATTTCCCTATTTGTTCTTCTACTTGGTGCCTTGTTCGTTTCACTTACAATAACTGATAATCAGTAATCGACAAAAACTAAGATCGCCCGAACCTTTTTTAAAAATCTGCTCAAACCTTCCCGCCGCGGCAGCAATCACAATCGAACCGAACATGGTGAGAGAACCCATAAAAATCACAGGAGGTCGATCATCGCTATTACCCAATAAAATAATGGTGACTCCCCCCGCGACAAAACCAATCATTGCCATCCCACAATACTTTATGATTCTTACGGCGTTTACGGCCGCTTGTGAGAATATCGTATTCTGTCCGGCATAATCCAGGACCTTGAACAATTGATAGAGTACCACGAAAAATGGGATGGACGCGATATACACATATACCAGAAAGAGATCTTTGAAATAGATCTCAAGGAGCGTTGCGTGTGCGTTCCTTCCCTCGATGTGCGGTTCCAAAAGCAGAAAGGCAAACGTAGCGATGCCGATAAACACCGTGAGCACCTGAAAAAATATCCACTTTACGGCAGAGTGTTTATTCTGAACCTTTTGGAAAAACCTGCTCACATTTGCTCGAAATAACCTTTTGAAATTCTGGACTCACAGTTGTCCAATCAACCACATCTACGGTTACAGGAAGATTGGATTCTGAAAAAGCGAGACGTAACTGACTCATGGTAATTGAATCCACAGGGTTGTCACTCATGATACATAGGTCAATGTCGGAATACGGCTTCGGAGTTCCGTGGCATCTGGAACCAAACAGAACAACGGTTCGATCTGAAACGAATCGATTCAAGATCTGCTCCATCTCTTCACGCCAGTCCTGTTCCAAAAAAATCATAGAGGTGCTTCCACACGTTCTTGTAGTGTCTTCAACAATTGGGCCGACGCCTCGGTAAACGAAGGGATGACGGCGTACACCTCTTCCGCCTTTTTTTCGTCGTAGGCATGACTCGTGATATTTCGTTTGTCTCGAAAAACAAACCAATCCTCAACCTGTGCAATCATTCCTGATTCTCCTCCAAGTCGTATCAGATCTCGAAAATCCATCTGATCAATAAGCGATGGATTTGCACTTGTTGCCTCTAAAAATCGTTTCAACATTTTATAACTTAGCTCGTAGGTGTATTCAAACCGTTGAATCACCGCGTCTCGCTTCAGAATAGCTTGTACATCATCCGTCGAAACCGTTGATAACGCACTCACAAGACTCGCGTGCGCTTTTACAAGCGATGTCAGATCAAGAATGGGCTTTGACATACAGGATGTGGATTTCGGATTCACTTAATAATCTCGCAATTTGTCGATCATCGGATGCGCTTGGATTTTTTCCAAAGCTTTTGCTTCGATTTGGCGAATGCGTTCTCTTGTTACGTCGAACTCCTTACCTACTTCTTCCAATGTATGAGAGACACCATCAAGAAGACCGAAACGCATTTCTAGGATTTTTTGTTCTCGTGGGGAGAGATCGTGCATTGCGGCGTTTACGTAATCACGCAACAACTCTCGTGCTGCGGCGCGATCGGGAGAAATTGTTTTGATGTCTTCGATAAAATCTTCGAGTTTGGAATCTTCGTCGTCATCCCCCACAGACGTTTCGAGCGAAACCGTATCTTGAGAAATGCGAATAATGTGCTGAACTTTTTCGAGTGGCTCATTCATTTCTGCGGCGATTTCTTCTGGCAGTGGTTCGCGTCCAAGGTCTTGAATCAGGCGACGCTCAACCTGCATGAAACGATTGATCGTCTCGACCATGTGAACCGGAATACGAATCGTGCGAGATTGATCCGCAAGCGCACGAGTGATTGCCTGGCGAATCCACCACGTCGCGTACGTTGAAAACTTAAACCCTTTACGATACTCGAACTTTTTTACCGCGCGAAACAACCCGATATTCCCTTCTTGAATCAAATCGAGCAACGACAATTGCTTTCCGACAAATTTCTTCGCTATGGAAACAACCAAACGCAAATTCGCCTCAATGATGCGGCGCTCTGCCTCTTTATCGTTATGCTCTTTTCGTTTCGCGAGCGCGACTTCATCGGCTCCAGTAAGCAACGGGATTTTTCCAATCTCACGCAGGTACATTTGGATCGAATCTTGTGACAACTCTGGTACTTCCATCTTTTTTCCAGAGTGTGTTGTGCGAATTTTTTCGTACACGCCACCATGTTCTGATGCGCGTCCCAAAATTCCTTCTTTCATTTCGATAAAATGAACGCCATTTTTTTCGAGACGGTCGAGAAAATCTCGAAACACATCGACGTAATCCTCAACGTCACTAAAGGTAAAAAGAATTTCGTTTTCGGTAACGAAACCGCGCTGTTGTCCTTTTTTCATGAGACGCCCGATTACTTCCTCACTCGGCGGAGCGGTGCGGACATATCGCACTTTCGGTGGTGGGACAGGTTTTTGAACAACAGGTTTTTTTAAAACCATTTTTGTTTTTTGCACTTTCTGCACCTTTTTGACTGATTGAACCTTCTTAATTTTCTTCTTCATAGTTCGTTGAATGCAAACAAAACCCCTAAGGGCGAAGACTATTTAATTCTTCTATCAATCGATTCACGGTATCTCGGTCACCGGCAGATTCTGCACGGCGCATGTCCCCCTCAATCGCTTTTCGACGACGATCACGGGCAGACGAGCTAAGAGAATGAAGAAGTTCGTGGATCTGTTCAGAAACCCGATCGGAAGGCATATCGGATACAAGCGTTTCCCCAAGGAGCGCGAGCTCCTGAAGAAGGGCGAGATCCAGGCCCGATAAACGGGCAGAGAGCCGACCATAAAATGATGGGTTTGACGCGTCCACTGACTGAGAGGAATTGTACTCTTCGCGAAGGTGATTGTAAAGAATGCGTAGATTATCTGTTGGGATGAGCGACTCTTCAAGGGAAAGAATGAGGACTGGGCGGATCGATGGATCCTGGATGAAAAAGGCGAGCAAGGCTCGAGCAGCCTGCTCGTCGCGGGACAGGCGGTGCTCTGCAGGCTTCACATGGGGCCCCGAGCTTCGCGACACCCCATCGTCCTCACTCGGTCTTGACTTCGCAAGCCTCTCGCTCCGGGCGATGGGGGCCCCGTCCCTACTTGTCCCTCGAAGCCCTAGCGAAGTGGGACGCCCCCATGAGACAGGACGGAGCTGGGCAGTGTCAATTCTTAAAATATCTGCGACGGTCTGCAACCAATGCTCGCGCTCGACAACGTCCGAAATCTGTTCAAGTTCTGGCAGCACAAGTGCCGCAACCGCTCGCTTATCATCGATGTTTGTCAGGTCTCGCTCAACGACGGCGCGTTCAATGATGTATTGCATAATCGGAGCGGTATCTGATGTCGCATCGCGCCAAAGCTGTGGATTTTTTTGAACAGCATCATCCGGATCTTTTCCTGCGTCGATAGGAAGGACGGCGACTCGAACGTCAAATAGAGAGCCGCGAGCAAGGGCAATTCCACGCTGTGCCGCTTTAAATCCTGCCGCATCTGCGTCAAACGAAAAAACGATCGTTTTTGTAAAACGTTTAAGAAGGGCAAGATGCTCTTCCGTCAGGGCTGTCCCAGATGACGCAACAACATTTTCAACACCCGCTTTATGAGACGCGACCACATCAAGATTTCCTTCAACAATAATCACGCGTCCTTCTTGTTTAATCGTCTGCTTCGCAAGATCCAGTCCAAACAGTAATCGTCCTTTATGGTAAATCTGAGTTTCTGGAGAATTCATGTACTTTGCACTATCTTTTTCAGAGGATCCAGGCATCATTCGTCCGGTAAACCCAACGGTATTTCCGTGTTGGTCACGCAACGGAATCATCAGACGATTTCTGAAACGATCATACAAACCACTTCCATCTTTTCGTCGAAGCGCAAGACCTGCTTTTTCTATTTCGGTCGCTGAATATCCACGCGTTCCCAAAAATCCAACGAGCGAATCCCAGGTGTCTGGTGCAAACCCAATGCTAAATTTTTCTGCAAGCTCATCGTTAATTCCTCGCCGTGTCACATAGTCTCTGACTGTGACCGCAAGACTTGATTCCATCAAAACTTTTCGAAAATATTTTCGCGCGAGTTCGTGCATGTCGATCAACCGTTGTTTTTCATTGGTATCCGTCGCCGCATATCTCGGAACCTCGACTCCAACTTTTTTTCCCAAATGCAACAACGCTTCTGGAAAATCCATTCCTTCCATTTTCATCACAAAGGAAAAGCAATCTCCCCCTTCGTTACACCCAAAGCAATGCCAAATTTGTTTGTCTACTGAGACATGAAAGGAAGGGGTCTTTTCTGTATGAAATGGACAGAGTGCACGAAAACGTGAAACCCCAGCTGGCTTCAATGTCAAATACTCGCCGATGAGTTCGGCAATATCGAGCCTTGATTTGATTTCATCCTTTGGGTCCATAGAATGCCGTTCGATCTGTTCTTCGATAGTACAGGCGCTTGACGATTTCTGTCACAACAAAATAGATCATAACGAGACCAACGATCAGGAGGAGATGACTCGTTGTTGGAATGACGAAATGAAAGATGCGTTCACCGAGTTTGGTAAAGGGAACGATGATG
>CALRHL010000004.1 GCA_943359455.1 Candidatus Uhrbacteria bacterium RIFOXYB12_FULL_58_10 | reverse complement strand
AGGGTAATCTGTTTTTTTGCGTTTGATGATCGTCCGGCAATAATGAGGCCATAGCCAGGAGGCGTGCAGACTACTAATCCTGTTGAAAAAAAGACCGTTTCGCCCGGTTGCATCGTTTTGCCTTCTGAAACGGCGATATCAAACGCAATCGCCCCAGCAGTTTTGTACTCCGGAAACGGAACGTCTGGACGAATCCTTTTTATATCCACAGGCAGTTGCATAATAGTCGTATATTAGCCGAAAAGTCCACGTTTGGATAGTTATGTTTGGTCTGATAGGATGAGTGGGTTATGACGACATTTGATCGAGTCTATCTCGACGCTCTTGGACGCATTTACCACGAAGGGGAGACTGTTCAAAATGAACGGACGGGTTTTTCGACGCGTGCGATCCCGGGAGTGACGTATGAGCTTCAACCTGCGAGTGGTTTTCCTCTCTTGACCGTGCGCAAAATGTTTCCAAAGTTTTTTTGTGCAGAAACAGTCTGGTTTATTGCGGGCCATAAGCACGCTGGTTTTTTGCAACAGTTTACAAAAGGTTGGGATAGTTTTTTGGAAGCAGATGGAACGGTTGAGACCGCGTATGGATATCGTTGGCGTCATCATTTTGGTCGTGACCAGTTGATTGAGTTGGTTGAGCATCTGCGTGAGGAACCGACATCCCGACAGGGAGTTGTCATCATGTGGGATCCAAGCGATGATGGATTGCGTGCACCTAAAAAGAAAAATGTTCCGTGTCCATTCACCTGGACGGTAAATATCATCGGCGGAAAATTGAATCTTCACGTCGTTATCCGATCAAACGACATGGTACTTGGAAACCCAAACGACACCGCTGACTTCGCTCTCTTGCAAGCCATGCTTGCGCAAGAGCTCGCTGTTGCCGTCGGTAAACTCACGGTTTCCATTTCACACGCACACATTTACGAAAATCAGTTCGAAGCCGTCGAGGATATTCTTGGTCGGGAAGTCGTAGTCCATCCAGAAATTATCTGCCAGCTTCCTCAACACTCCTTCCAACGAGCATTAGAAGCAGATGCTACACTCGTCACAGAACTGATCGAAATGTTTCAATGTCAGTACAATCCAGGCGCTGCCATGAAAAAAGTACAAATTGCATTATGATCATCACCCTTATCGCCGCCATCAGTGCGGATGGAAAAATTGGGCAGGCTCCAGGACAATCTTCGCTTGAATGGACGAGCAAAGAAGACACACGTTTTTTTGTTGAAAAAACAAAAGAGATTGGGACGGTGGTGATGGGGAATACAACGTTTAAGACCTTCGGGAAGCCATTGAAGGGAAGACGGCTGATTGTTATGACTCATACCATATCTCCTGAGCGAGCGGAGCGAGTCGAAGGAATCGAGTTCACTTCTGAATCTGTCCTTGCTCTCGTCGCCCGTCTCGAGAACGAAGGCGTCACCCATCTCGCTGTCTGCGGTGGTGCATCTGTATATTCGCAGTTCCTACAGTCAGGTCTCGTCAACGAACTGTTCCTAACCGTCGAACCCGTTCTATTTGGTGAAGGGATCCCACTTGTATCTGGGATCGGACGAATCGATTTGAAGTTGATCGAATCACGACCGCTTGGGCAAGGAATTTTAATGCATTTTACCATTTCATAATTTTTCATTTTGAATTTTGCATTCCTACTATGCCAGACTATCCCTACATGCCATCTGATCGTCAGCTCAAGTATGTTCCTCACGACGACCGTTTTATGCTTTCTGCAGCAAAAGCTCGTGCAGAGCAGTCAGGAGATACACTTTATCCTGTCGGAATCGCTATGGTGCGGGATGGGGAAGTACTCGTGACAGCGGGGAACGGGTTTAGTCGGGGGGCAGGAACTGTACATATTTGCCCACGCGTTGTTTTAGATTGTCCGTCTGGGACAGGATATGATCTGTGCACCCTTCATGATGCTCCGGGACACGCAGAGCAGATGGCGGTCAAAATGGCGACTGAGCGTGGAATCGACCTCATAGGAGCCGATGCGTACATGTATGGTCACTGGTGGGCTTGTGAATCGTGCTGGACAACACTCATTAACGCAGGGATTCGTGATTTGTACGTGACAGACGACGCGCACGATAGGTTTAGTCGTGACAATGTGTTTGCACAGACATTGAAACCATCCGTTCAGTCTTCCTACATTTCTGGACCGATGACAAACATGCCAGAAGAGGAGTATGGACCGATGCGGAAACTGTACGAATCACTCGCAGACGCTTGTCTTGAAATCGGCATCAAGCCGTATGTTCCACACATGCATTGTGATCCACGCTCCAACGACTGCCGTACCTCACAAGAAGTCTGGCAGATCGATGTCGATCAGGTGCGTGCCTCAGACGTGATTGTGGCCGATGTTACGTATACATCCCTCGGAGTTGGAGGAGAACTCGCCTATGCACAGATGGCCGGCAAACCAATCGTTCTTTTATCAAAAAAAGGCGCATCGGTTTCCCGCTTCGCCCGCGGCAATCCCGCGATTGTTTACCATATCGAATACCAAACTCCCGAAGATGCCTGTTGGATGATGAAAAATGTTTTGAGACAACTTTAGAGGTTTCTTTAGACTCCGAATCGTTTTTTCATCTCATCAAGCTTTCCTTCTACGAGAGCACGACGTTCCTCATCTTTGTCCAGTTTGAACGTCTGATCCGTCGTCTCGCTGTATTTTGCTCCGGACAGTCCGTGTTGATTTGCCTCCTCTGGAGTTAGTGGGGATTTCAACTCTTCAAAAATAACTTGGCAAACACGTTCGCCAGGATAGATCCGGATGACCTGATCACCTGCTTCGTTTTTCATTGGAAAGATGAGATGGCCTTTGTATCCAACATCAATGATTCCAGAAAGTGACAGATCGATTCCTCGACGATTCGTGGATGTACGAGGGAAGAGGATCGCCATCAGGTTTGGTGCATTCATTTCTATGCGTTCGAGAGATGTTCCGATCACAAATTCATTTGGGAGCAGTTCAAAATATTGTCCTGGCTGGAGGATGACCTCATCAAACTGTTCTGGATGCGCGGTGACATTGTCGATCGAAACTTTAATGGCACGACGACCTTTTTCATCGATCGTCCAATTACGCGGGATCAAAAACTTATAACCAAGACGCAGATCAATGGCGTGCGGCTGCATCTGAAACTGATCGAGCTCTGGGGTGAGTCGAATTCCTCCAGACTTGATCTGTGAGACGATGTCTTGGCGAGATAAAATCATAACACCCGTCAGCTTATCGCGGACGGGTGCTTTTTGTCTACCCCGTCAGACGGGGTCTACCCCGTCTGACGGGATCTAGCTGTTGAGATCTACTTTAATTCCCGGACCCATCGTGGTTGTGAGAACCGCGTTTTTGAAATAGATTCCTTTTGACGACGCTGGTTTGATTTTTCGGATCTGGTCGATAAACGGAGTCAGGTTTTCTTTGAGCTGAATTTCGCTCATGGAGACACGACCGACAATTTGATGGATGTTCGCCGTTGTGTCGTTTTTGAACGACTGTTTACCTGCTTTCTGTTCCCCAATCATTTTTGCAACGTTTGGACCGACTGTATCATTCTTTGGGTTCGGCATGAGTCCTTTTGGTCCGAGAAGTTTCGCGAGTTTCGCGATCTTTGGCATCATCGCAGGAGTTGCAACGGCGACATCAAAGTCGAGAACACCCTTGGAAGCGATCTCTGCAATAAGCTCTTCGCCACCAACGATGTCTGCTCCTGCCGCTTTTGCTTCAGCTTCCTTTGCGGCTTCAACGAAGGCAATAACACGTTTCGATTTTCCGACTCCGTGCGGAAATGCAATCGTTCCACGTACTTGTTGATCACCTTTGCTTGGATCGATTCCAAGATTTATATGCAATTCAACCGCCTCATCGAATCCAGCTTTTGGAAACGTTTTCAAAAGCGCGATCGCATCCGTTACCGAATAAACTTTCTTCACCTCAACGAGTTTTTTTGCTGTCTCAAATCGTTTTCCCATATCGATAAGTGGTTCAAACGGTCCGACATACGTCGGACCTCCCACGTTTTTTATGTGTTAACTTCCTTTTTCTTCCTTTTTACTATCCATCCAATCCCGATACACCATTCTCCAGTGGAGCCAGAACAAAGGTGCGGCGACAAGCAGAAGGGAAATGTCTCGGACGGCTGATTGTTGTTTTTCAACAACCGCTTGATCAGAGCTTTGCACTTTTTGTTGGTCACACTGCTCTTGTGTCTGGTATTGCAAATCGCAGTAGGTTGGATAACCTGTATCGGCTTTCGTAAACACGAACGATTTAAGCGCGATGTTTACAAGATCGGACACCGAGAACACAAGCATCATGAGCGTAACAAATGAGACGAGCGTGAAGTAAATTCTGAGAATGATCGATCCACCTTTTGTCATATAATATCCACTCCCATTTGACGCGCGGTGCCAGCGATTATTTTCATCGCAGCGTCAATGTCGGTGGTGTTAAGATCAGGTAATTTTTTTTCGGCGATTTCCCGCAGTTGAGTCTTCGTGATTTTCCCCACTTTTTCCGTGAGCGGTTTTCCAGAGCCTTTTTCTATCCCTGCAGCTTTTGCAATAAGTCCAGAAGCGGGAGCAACTTTCATGATGAAGTCGAACGTTCGATCTTCATATACGTTGATGATAATTGGCACCACCTCACCAATACGACTTTGCGTTGCGTCGTTAAATTGCTTGACGAACGCCGCAATGTTTAAACCGTGCTGACCAAGTGCTGGACCAACTGGCGGGGCAGGAGTCGCTTTTCCACCTGGAATCTGGAGCTTAACCTGAGTCAAGATTTTCTTTGCCATAGCAGTTTTGTTTGACTGGATTCAACCCACGAAGGGAGGCGACCAGTGCTATGTGAATTATTAGATTTTTTTTACTTGAAGGAAATCGAGTTCGACAGGAGTTTCTCGACCAAACATGTTTACGAGTACTTTGATCTTTCCACGAGTTGCATCAATCGCAGAAACTTTTCCTTCGAAATTTTTGAATGGACCGTCGGTAATTTGCACAACAGAACCTTTTGAGACATCGAGCGTCATTTCTGGTTCGTCGACACCAACGCGTTTCATGAGTGCTTCAATTTCTTCTGGAGCTATCGGAGTTGGAATCGTTCCCGTGCCAATAAAACCTGTGACGTTTGGTGTGTTACGTACGACGTACCAGGAATCGTCGTCTACCATCATCTCCACAAGAACGTAGCCTGGAAAAATTTTCTCCTCGAGCGTTTTCCGTTTTCCATTTTTTATTTTGATTTTTTTCTCTTTTGGAACGAGCACAGCAAAGATTTTGTCATGCATGTCCATGGTATCGATGCGTTGGTTAAGCGCTTCACACACATTGTCCTCATATCCGGAATAGGTGTGAATGGCGTACCAACGCCGACCATAATTCGCTGTTTGCTTTGGCATAGGAGTAAAAAAAGATCGAAAGTTGAAACTCGAAACTCGAAGGTTTGGAGCTTAATTTAAGATGTCAATCTGATGAGCTGTTCAAGACCTAGATTCAACGCCCAGTCGAGGCTGGCGAAGAAAAAGGCCATGAATACAGAAACGATCACGACCAAGATCGAATAGCGTATGGTTTCCTGTCGAGTTGGCCAAGTAACTTTTTCAAGCTCTTCTTTAGATTCCCTGAAATAAGAAACAGCCTTTTTTGCCTGTGTTTTCAACATAAGAGTATTCTAAGAGCCCCTCGCGGGGCTATTTAATGCAAATATACACGGTTCTTGTTCGTTTGGCAAGGGCAAGGGGTGGATAAAAAAAAGAGGCAGAATGCCTCAGAGGGTTGATGGTTCCTGGCTACTCGTGACGGTGAAATTGCCTTGCGGTTCTTGGGGCTTAGTGAACGTTGCGTCGTTTCCGTTCATTGTTGCCTGCCAGTGGTGGTTACCTACGACAATGAGCGCAGGAAAAAATCCACATTCACACACGATCGCCACGTACAGAGCACACAAGTCGATGTACACCGATTGATCAAGAACGTTTTGATCGATGTGTGTGGCAGGGAGACTACCTTCGTATTCGATCACAAAGATCGGTTTTGGCGGACTGTCACCTTCTTTTCTGAGGTGCATTTTCTTTCTTCGAGCCACAGAAAGTTCTCCGACGGGTAGTCGTCGTGCGTGATCATCACCTGCGTCCTTTTCAACCCACAGAGTGATTTGTGTTTGTAGCCACTGTTCGATGCAGGTGGCGACTTTGGCATTGACGGCTTCAGCCCCTTGGTACGACATGTCGTCACCAAGATCGAAAACGAGCTGGTAGGGAGTACAGATCCCCATGTCAGCGAATGTTGCCTGCGACTTTCCACCTAGAATTTGTTCCTGCTGGAACTTCTTTCGAGCTTCGAGTTTTTCGATGTCTGTTACAAGAGTAGGTTCAGTCATGTATTCTCCATACACACAGCTAAACAGAAAGAATGCTAAATGTCAAGATTCTGAACATTCTTTGCGTGTGTCTGAATGAAGTGCTTACGATTTGCGACATCCTCTCCCATGAGAATATCGAATGTTTCATCGGCCTTTTCAGCATCTTCTATCGTGACACGCAACATGACACGTGTTTCTGGATTCATCGTCGTGTCCCAAAGTTGCTCAGGATTCATCTCTCCAAGACCTTTGTATCGTTGAATATTTACCTTGACTCCCCCTACAGAAAGAGCCTGAGTTTCCTCATCCTCTGACCCATTTGACTCCTCTGACCCCTTTGACTCATTTCCACCCTTCATTCCTTTCCCACCTGTCAGCTCACCAATCGCCTTTTGCTTTTCCGCTTCTGTAAAAACATACCGGAATTCTTTTCCAACAGCGACACGAAACAACGGTGGCTGTGCAATGTAAATATGTCCTTGCTTGATGAGCTCAGGGAAGTGTCGGAAGAATAATGTGAGGAGCAACGTGCGAATGTGTGCGCCGTCAACGTCTGCGTCTGTCATGATGATGACGCGGTCGTAGCGCAAATCTGCAATGTTAAACATCTCGCCAATATTTGTGCCAAGCGCAATGACGAGTGATTTGATTTCATTATTCGCGAGCATTTTATCCAGACGCGCGCGTTCCACATTCAAAATTTTTCCGCGCAACGGCAAGATTGCTTGGTTCTCTCGATTGCGTCCTTGCTTTGCTGAACCGCCTGCAGAGTCTCCCTCAACGAGATACAGCTCCGAGATCGAAGGATCTTTACTTGAGCAGTCGGATAATTTTCCTGGAAGCGTCATTCCTTCGAGCGCCCCTTTACGCAAAACTGTTTCGCGAGCCGCTCTTGCGGCGGCGCGTGCTTGGGAAGCCAAAACACACTTACCAATAATCGCTTCACCATCGCGTGGATGCTCTTCGAGGAAAATTTTGAATGCTTCTCCAAAAATTGCTTCCACGGCTGTCCGGGCTTCTGGATTTCCAAGTTTTGCTTTGGTTTGACCTTCAAACTGAGGATCTTTGATTTTTACACTGATCACGGTCGTTAATCCTTCACGGACATCTTCTCCCGTAAGGTTCGAATCCTTTTCTTTCAAAAAACCTTTGACACGTGCGTAGTTGTTCAGTTCACGTGTGAGAGCAGATCGGAATCCGACGAGGTGCGAACCACCTTCGACGTTGATGATGTTATTTGCAAAACAATAGACGGATTCGTGATATTCGTCGGTGTACTGTAACGCAACTTCCACATCCATGTCGGCGGCATCATCGTGTTTTGAAACGTAAAAGACATTTGCATTTTTTGCCTGCTTGCCATGGTTGATGTGACGCACGAATGACGCAACCCCCCCCTCAAAATAAAACGCGTAGCCACAGGTGGCTTTTTTTACACGAGCATCGATCACGACAAATTTTACTCCTTTTGTGAGATAGGCATGTTGACGCAAGTGATCGAGAATTGTTTGGAGGTCGAATTCGACCGTTTCGAAAATTTTCTCGTCTGGTTTGAATGTAATTTTGGTTCCTGTTCCACGTGCGGTGCCAACTGGTTTTACCTTTCCTTGCGGTTTTCCATACGCATATTCCTGTTGCCACAATTTTCCTTCACGTTTTACTTCTGCAAGGAGATATTTTGATAAGGCGTTCACGACCGAAACACCAACACCATGAAGCCCACCAGAAACTTTATATCCACCACCACCAAATTTTCCACCCGCGTGAAGTTTTGTGAGAACAAGTTCGAGTGCGGATACTTTGAACTGTGGGTGCGGATCCACCGGAATTCCACGACCAA
Source organism: Candidatus Uhrbacteria bacterium RIFOXYB12_FULL_58_10 (assembly GCA_943359455.1). Classification (GTDB taxonomy): domain Bacteria; phylum Patescibacteriota; class Patescibacteriia; order UBA9934; family GWF2-40-263; genus YC12-FULL-57-11. Next base: position 46,701 of record CALRHL010000004.1, on the reverse strand, counting down.
AATCTTCGACAGACACCGTGCCATCATCGTTTAATGTTGTGACAATTTCTTTTCCATGTCCTGCCATCGCCTCATCAACCGAGTTGTCAACAACTTCCCAAACCAAATGATGAAGCCCTGCAGGACCGGTAGAGCCAATATACATTCCCGGCCGCTTTCGGACTGGATCGAGCCCTTCAAGAACCGTAATCTGTTTCGCCCCGTATTCCTCATTCTTTTCTTGCTTTTTATCAGCCATAGAGTAGGTAGTTGGTAGTTGGTAGTTGGGGTAATTGGGGGAGTGAACGAGAGCAGAGTAACATATTCGTTTGTGTCTGGATAGAGCGTTCCTCACTGGTTAAACTCGAAATTCGAAGTATCAAATTCGAAATAAGCACCAAATTTGAAATAATAAACTCAAAAAAACGAATTTTTTTAATTTTGAGTTTTATGCTTTGAATATTATTTCGGATTTGATACTTCGAATTTAGAATTTATAGACTATTCCTGTATACTAAGACTGTTATGTCCGACGACCAACCTGTCTTGCTTCAATCGGAGCAGGAGGATCAAAAAAAATATCGCCGTTCCAAATGGTGGATTGAGCATCGCGACGGCTTACGAAGACTCGGGTTGTTTTTATTTGCCTGTGTGGACGGTCTCATTCTTCTCTTTGTAATTTGGACCTTTGCGGATGCGTATCTTGTAAGCTATGCGGATGAAACACAAGCCACCCTTGAAATGGTTGCTTATGGACAAACCGACCTCAGAAGTTTTTCTCTTTCAAATGCCGCGAAAGACTTAAAAACATCCACGGCGATTGCGGTGCCTTCTGTGGAAGGGAAGTTTGATTTTTATACCACCGTTACAAACCCAAACAACGATTGGTGGGCAGAATTTTCTTATTCGTTTTCTTCAACAGCGGGGGAAACAGAACCACAACATGCGTACGCGCTTCCCGGAGTTGAAAAACCACTCGTTGCTTACGCGACCGTTTCGTCCGCAACCCCACGATCTGTTTCTTTGGAAATTACCGACCTTGTCTGGCATCGCATTGATCATCATGATACTGGGGATGTTGCGGTTTGGACGGGGGACCGGCTTCAAATGCAAGTCAATGATCCTGTATTTGATCGCATCGAGATTGAGGGAGAAACGATTGGGCGTGTTACTTTTTCTCTCACAAATAATTCTGCTTTCAGTTATTACGATCCAACGATAACGGTGATGCTCACACGTGGGCCTGCCGTTGTTGGGGTCACCGGAACAGTTTTACATTCCATCGACGCAGGAGAGACACAAGATATTTCCCTCAATTGGTTTGGGACGATTCCCGCCGTGACGCAGGTAGAAGTGTTCCCAGACGTCAATCCATTTGACATTGCATCCTATAAACCGTTACAAGGAGAATCCACGGAGGATACGAGAACGCGCGTATTGACGCGTTGACAGGAGTCACATGTTGTCGAAATTTCGGCAATGGCAAAACGCGGACTGGATTTTGATCATGGGTATTTTTACCCTTGTGTTGTTTGGTCTTGCCACGATTTACTCGGTTGAACTGTCACACGGTGGGGGAGATTTTTTGAACGTTCAAAAACAAACCATTGCGGCGTTGATCGGTGGCGTCTTTTTTTTTCTGATTGCTGGATCGAATTATCATCTGCTTAGAAATTATGCGATTTTGTTGTATGGGATTGGTATTTTGCTTTTGATCGGTGTGCTGTTATTTGGAGTCACGATCCGTAATACGACGGGATGGTATGCATTCGGACCGGTTAGTTTTCAGCCTGTTGAATTTATGAAAGCGGCGCTTGCCGTTGCTCTTGCCGCCTACTTTGCACGTCGCGCACGTATTGAATTTGGTTGGAAGGAACTTTTTGAAAGCGGAATGATCACCGCACTTCCCGTTGGTCTCATTTTCCTCCAACCTGACCTCGGCTCCGCTATTCTGCTCGTCGGCATGTGGGGAATCATGATTCTATTCGCCGGAATTAAAAAATTTCATTTACTAATCATTTCCATAATTTCCATAATTTCTTTACTCATCTCCTGGAATTTTCTTTTTCTCCCGTATCAAAAAGATCGCATCACGACCTTTCTCGACCCTGCTTCTGATGCTCTTGGTCAAGGGTATAACGTGACTCAAGCGATCATTGCTGTGGGTGCGGGAGGTTGGTTTGGGAGTGGACTTGGGTTTGGTTCACAAAGTCAGTTGAAATTTCTTCCAGAATCACAAACGGATTTTATTTTTGCGGTAATCGCCGAAGAGCTCGGGTTTGTTGGAGTGCTTCTTGTTCTCACAGCATTTAGCATCGTTTTTTTCCGTCTTTGGTCCATTGCGAAAGAAACACGCGATGACTTCACCAGTTATCTTCTCATTGCGATTGGTGCGGTGTTGTTTGTTCAATTTTTTATTAACGTCGGGATGAATATCGGTTTGCTTCCGGTGACCGGTATTGCGTTACCGCTTGTCAGTTACGGCGGAAGCTCGTTGTTGTTTACTCTTGTGATGCTCGGAATCGCACAGAGTGTTGTGATCCACGGAGGGAATAGGAAAACGTCTTAGACACTGGGTCGAAGGTAAGTCTTGTCCTCTATCAAGCTTGAGTGATAATATAGAAACATATGAAACCAAACCCTCCAGGTTTCGACGCCTTGCGCGTCATGGCATACTGTCCTTTGTGCGATACACGATACGAGCCAATGCATGCTCGCATTCTTTCCGAATCAGGACAGATGCGACTGATTCACGTTACGTGCGAAGAATGCGGATCCGCGACACTTTCCTTGTTGCAAGAACATGAGGCGGGTGCGAGTTCTGTTGGACTTATCACAGATTTATCGCACACAGATGTCTTAGATTTTCATAACAATGTAAAGGTAACAACCGACGACGTCATCGACGTTCATCAGGCACTTCTTACGAGTTTTTCGACCCGTTTCCAAGTTCCTGTAAAAAAGCGTCGATCCATCCGTGCAAAAACCCGCACGAAAGTTCTTCACACAACTCAAGGCTAGCCACGTGAGACGGGGTTGACAACTTTTTCTCTATCACGCACAATGCCGGCATTAATTGCTGGTTTTGTTTTATATGGAACTATTTACTCTCAACGCGAAAAAGCGCGATCTTATTGGTCGCAAGAACTACCATCTTCGAAACGATGGTCGTATTCCTGCTGTTGTGTACGGTTCAGGAATAGAGCCAATCAGTATTGAAGTAGTTCATAACGAGTTTGCCAAAGTGCTTAAAGGTGCTGGGGAATCAACGCTTGTTGCGTTGGCGATCGATGGAGGTAAGCCATTGCATGTTCTTATTCAAGACTCGCAAACCGATCCTCTTCGCGACGAGTTCATTCACGCCGATTTCCGCGCGGTGGACATGTTGAAGAAAATTGAAGCAGAGGTAAAACTGCACTTCATTGGCGAATCACCAGCAGTCAAAGGTCTTGGAGGAACACTCGTTCGTCCAATGGATGAAATTCGTATTAAAGCTTTGCCAAAAGATTTGCTTTCGTTTATCGAAATTGATATTTCTAAACTGGTTACATTTGACGATGCAATTCATGTAAAAGATTTGCCGATTCCATCCACGGTTGAAGTGCTTGAAGATATGGATGCAACCGTTGCGCTTGTCGCCGCTCCACGCACCGATGCGGAAATGGATGAGTTGAGCAAGGCAGTCGAAATTGATGTGACGGCGGTTGAGAAAGTTGAAAAGGAAAAGAAAGCAGACGATGAAACGGCAGAAGGTGATGAAAAGAAAAATGCCCCTGTTGCAAAAAAATAAGAGGATCATCATCGCAAGCGCCATATTTCTGGCGCTTGCGTTTAGTTTAGAGGCATGGATAAAAGAGTCAAGATTCAAGAGTCAAGAATCAATAAACCTCTTTGAACCTCAGGATCTGAAATCCTCCGAACCTCTTCACCGCCACCCGCTCACTGGCCTCCCGGCCTTAAGCCAAAGGCCGTCTGACGGCCTTATGCCTCCCGGCCTACCTGTCTACGCCGTCATGATCGACAACGCCGTCGACGCGTGGCCTGTTTCTGGAATCGATAAAGCATTTCTCGTCATCGAAGCGCCTGTAGAAGCCGCGATTCCTCGTCTGGAGGCGTTTTTTTCGTCCGACACGGTCGTTCTGAAGATCGGCCCTGTTCGATCCGCACGCCCGTACTTTATTGACTGGGCAAATGAGTTCGACGCGCTATACACACACGTCGGCGGTTCGAACGCCGCCCTTGAAGTTATTTCATCCACAGGAACGTTTGACATTAACGAGTTCTGGAACGGAGACTATTTCTGGCGCGCTTCTGATCGCTATGCTCCGCACAATACCTATACATCCACGGAGCTGTTAGGGAAGTATGTGGAAGCCGCAATAGATCGAGATCGTGCACCAGAGGTGTTATATGGGGTATGGAATTTTAAGGATATTCAAGCTGAGCCTTCCATAGGATCACCACAGGAAAGTTCAGACACAAATAAATACTCCCTGAGCGACCCCGCCGTGGCGGGGGAGTCGAAGGGTCAGTCTTCGTTTGTCACTGTCTACTTCAACTCCGACCTGTACACAGCTAACTGGACGTACGATTCTGAGTCCGGACAGTATATCCGCTCACAAGGCGGTCGACCCTATCTCACAGCAGACGGAACACAGGTCACCGCCACCAACGTCGCCGTCATCGTCACAGACATCGAAATCCTCGACTACGTCGGTCGTCGCGAGATACGCACTGTTGGAGAAGGGAAGGCATGGTTAGCGCAAGACGGAATCACGATCGAAGCAACATGGAAAAAACCATCCACAAGCGAACGACTCAGATTTTTCGACATGACAGGAAATGAGATCACCATGAACGCTGGGAACACGTGGATTGAAGTCGTTGGGGACGAGGAGGATGTGACGGTTGGGATTAAATCTCTGTGATCACGACGCGGGGGAGGCTTTCGAGATCGTTTGTGATTTGTGGGGAGGAATGTGGGAAGGCGTGGCGGATGAGGTTTTGGATGGAGAGATTTTGGGATGGATCGATTTCAATGAGAGTGGTAACACGTTCGGGTAAAACCGAACGGTTTTGTTTTAATTGTCGGAAGAGGTTCCAGTAGGCGTCGAGACCGTCGTGTCCGGCGACGAGGGCTTCTCTTGGTTCAAAGTCGCGAACGTCGCGCTGTCCTGTGTCGATCTGTTTCTCTGAGAGATACGGCAGGTTGGCGCAGAGGATGAGATGCTGGAACGGTTTTTGTACCCCGAGGGATTTAAAAATTTTGATAATAGGTTCTGCGAGATTTCCATGTTGAAAATCGACGAGTTCTTCGACGTGATGTTTATGAGCATTTGTTTTTGCGATAACAAGAGCCTGCTTGCTCGTGTCTGTTGCAATGACAGGGAGTTTGGATTCCGTTGCCAACGTGACAGCGATCGCCCCTGAACCCGTTCCGATGTCGGCGAATAGGACGGAGGAAATTTTGAAATCTGGAGAAATTGGAGAAATGACTGAGGAGGAAATTTGCAAGGCGTGTTCGACGAGGACTTCGGTGGCTGGACGTGGGATTAAGACAAATCGATTCACAGCAAAATCCCGTTTGTAGAATTCACGCGAGCCGACGATGTAAGCAACAGGCTCATGCGTTGCACGTCGATTTACAGATTCGCGATAGCGCTCATTTTGATCTGTTTTCAATTCATAATCCAGGTGGGTAAACAACCACGTTTTGTTCACCTCAAGCACTGCAGACAACAAAACCTCCGCATCAAGCATTGGCGAATCAAGACGGTTCGTTAGATCTGTCTGTCGTTTAAGGACATCATTCGCCCACTGAAGTGCTTCCATGATCAGCATAGTTTGAAAAGTGTATCACAAAAGAAAAAGCGCTGGACCGAAGTCAACAGCGCAAAGGGGAAGGGGTGGTTCGGCTTCTTTGATGTTATCGCAGATGCATCCATATGGAGGACGCGGAAGGTTTTGGCTTTGAGGGCTTATTCTTCTCTGTCTTCACAGACGTTGCTTTTACTCGACTCCATTCGTTCGTGTCTTCGTTGTTGATCAGCAAGCTGACCAGCACCGTTAAGTTTCGCATTTGGAGAGAGTAGCTTCTCGGTATTGCACGAGTTGCTGGCATTGTCTTTGAATTCCGTTCTGAATTCAGATTTCGTTTTGGCTGGCCTATTCGATCTCGCAATCTTTGTTTCCCTCATGATCCGAAGACCAATCGTTCCACTTGGATTGTTTCGTTCGCTTCTGCAATCAATTCATCTTTGTTTCCCTCATGATCCGAAGACCAATTGTTCCACTTAAATGATTCGACTACTTCTACGATTGAAAGAGAGAGCGCTTTGGAAAGCTTCAACTTGTCTGACGAACCGGTTGGCTTCAGAAGCTCTTGGCACAATCTGCACGAGGCGGATTGGGAATCTTGCGATTCAGTACATGAGCGACTTCTGCCGTCCAACGCTGTGAGGTGACTTCTTGTCACGTGAATGACTTCCTGTCTGCGTCACTTAGTACGCTGTTCCCTTTGTCTTGCGACTGTGAGGACCAGTGATTTTCGTGGCGCGCTCTCAGCGAGTGGTAAAACGTATATTACCGGAACATAAAACAGCCGTCAAGGGCTGTATGTTAGCGAAATTATCTAGTTATCCACAGTTCGTCCCTCACTGCAGGCAGTTCATCCGGATTTTCGATAGCTCTTCATGTGTTCCAACAGGTTGCCAGTTATCCGCATGTTCGATTTTTATCTTTAAATCAGCTGTCATTTCAACGATCGTGTGCGGTAAACTATATTCTATCTTGTTGTGAACGTTGACTGTTGCAAGCGTATAGCGGAAATATCGTTCATCAAGAATATACGCCCCGCACACTCGAAGTTTTACTTCTTGATCAGGCGCGTAGGACTCAAGTCCGATAAAGTTTCCATCACGGTCTTCTAAGGCAGACGCAGCAACCGGATTTTTGGTCGCAGACACAAGCAAGGCATGATCATGAACGACCAAGCATTCCAGATCTTTCTTGTCATAGAGATCATCTCCATTCACGACCAAAAACTTTCCATGCAAATCATTTTTCACCAAATGCAGTGCGGACCCTGTTCCATCAAGCGGATCTTGGAGAATATATTGGACAGGTTTTTCGTTCCACGCATCCCCAACCATCTGCATGATCTGTTCTTTTAAATATCCAACGACGATAAAAATTTCCGTCACATCGTCTGGTAGGGAGGTGAGAATATGAAAAATCAGCGGTTGACCGCAGATATCGACGAGCGCTTTTGGAATGGTATCGGTCAGCGGGCGCAGGCGAAGGCCTTTGCCAGCTGCAAGAATAACAGCCTGCATACGTTTACTCCTCGTCTGTTTCGTGAACGAACGCGTTATTCAACTCGGCTGTTTTTAACGCGGAAATAATCTCTTCGAAGTCTCCTTCCATAATGGCTGGAATATTGTGAAAATTTTGACCAATGCGGTGATCGGTAACACGATCTTGTGGAAAGTTGTATGTGCGAATTTTTTCAGAGCGGTCGCCGGAACCGATTTGACCACGTACCTTATCTCCACGTTCTTTTGCAACTTTTTCCTGTTCAAATGCAAACAAACGCGCGCGTAATACTGAAAACGCCCGCTCTTTATTTTGTGTTTGACTGCGTTCATCCTGACATTGTACGACGAGACCACTCGGAATATGTGTGAGGCGCACGGCGGAATACGTTGTGTTCACACTTTGACCACCCGCGCCACCAGACGTCATCGTGTCGATGCGTACATCTTTTGGATCGATTTTCACATCGATTTCTTCTGCTTCTGGCATGATCGCGACCGTGATCGTTGACGTATGAACACGTCCAGCTTTTTCTGTTTCCGGGACACGCTGAACTCGATGAACTCCAGATTCATACTTGAGTTTGCTATAAACATTTTTTCCTTCCACCGAAAAAATGATTTCTTTATATCCACCCAAATCATTTCTATTTGCCGTGATCACGTTTATTTTCCATCCATGCTTATCTGCGTAGCGTGTGTACATGCGAAACAATTCGGCGGCAAAAAGCGCCGATTCATCTCCACCAGCCGCGGGACGGATTTCCACGATCGTGTTTTTTTTATCCAAAGGATCTGGAGGAACAAGTGCAAGGGTGAATTCTTCCTCTAATTTCGGCAAACGTCCTTTCACCGCTTCGATCTCATCGAGCGCCATTTGACGCATATCCTGATCTTTCTCATTCGCCAGTGTTGCTTCCGCGCTTTTTAAATCCAATACAGCCTTTTCAAACACCTCACCCACCTTAACCACCTCAACAACCTCAACGTATTTCTCATTCAGCTCTCGCAACTTTGCCATATTAGAAAGAACGCTCGAGTCACTTAACTGTGACTCGAGCTCGCTCTTTCGCGCCTGAACTCGTTTGAGCTCGTCGAGGAGATTCATGAGAATCAAGATCTAGGATGCTTTGGTTGCTTTTGCTTTCTTTTTTGCACCACGTGCAGCTGTTTTTGCGCGCTTTGCTACGGTTTTTCCTGCGTCCTTCTTGGTGAGCTTGTCGCCAAACTTTTCAACACGGCGAGCCGTATCGAGAATTTTTTGTTTGCCTGTGTAGAATGGGTGACACGCGGCGCACAATTCAACAAAAATTTCTGCCATGGTTGAGCCAATTTCGTATTTGGCACCACAGGCACAGGTGATTTTTGCCTTTTCAAAATATTCTGGGTGAATTTCTTTTTTCATATACGAGCGGAAATATATCAAAATCAGCATTGGGTGTCAATCACTCGCGTTCTTCTATGGTTTTAGGGGGATTTTTAATTTTTTTCTCGGAGATACGGTTACCGTTGGTGAAACACTTGTTGTCGTTCCCGTAAGGCCATTAATTGTTGTTTTCATCCCACTAGACGTGATGGTGTAGGATGATGTTCCTGTAATAACCGTGAGTATTGGGACAGTCGAAACTGGAACAACGTAGTCGTAACAAGATGCGTCTGTGTAAACGATACGGGCTGTACCAGGAGCAGATCCGGATGCACTCGTAATCCAGCCAGTCGTGCTGACGGAGTATGTACTATAGAGCGGATGCGGTCCATTTTCTGCAAGGGTGTTTGCTTCATCAATGGAAGCATCACCGTCGTTGTCTGTTCCATCATTACATATTTCAACACGACGAGTGTCATACAAATCGTCTGAATTTGATGCGTAACCGGATGGTGCTGTCGATGAACAAAATGTCGCAGTTGTATCAGAACCGTATCCATCACCATCAGCATCGATGTAATACATTTGAGAACTAGAAACCGTCGCGTCGGTGTCGTCACAATCGGATTCTGTATCCACTCCGTCGCCGTCGTCATCACGTACGGTGCAAGTGACAGGGACAGATGCGTAGGACTCGAGTGTGTCGTCGTCTTCGGAAATTACGATCGTGATTGAGTCGGTTGATGGACAGTTTGTTGCAACAGCAATTCCTTCTTGTCCGGAACCAGGTAAGGTGTAGGAACCAAGCAGAGTACTGTTGGTGTCTCGCATTTCGAATAAGTCGTATCCGTCGTAGACAACGTAAAGTATTCCTGTCATGTGATCATACGCAAGACCAGAAAGATCTGTCATTCCGGATGTCGTGCGAAGTTCTTCGAGAAAAGTGACACTGCCCGTCGTGAGGTCTGGTTCAAATACATAAATATCCGCGTCCTCTTGCCAGCCTGCATAAAATAATCCTCCAGAAGTCGTCGTTCCGTAGGAGTGATCGCCATCAGGTACCCACGCAAGGCCTTCAAGACCAAGATTATCTGTTTCTGTGATGTATGCAGAAAAACTCCAACTGTCGCCTGTGAGCGCTCCGGTATCAAGGTCGAATGCAATGGCACTCGACGTATTTTCGTCGGCAAGATAAACAAGAGAGCTTGATTCGTCTGCAACGGTGACATCTTCAAGATCGTAACTGCGCCCAAGATCCCATTCATCGACAAGCGTACCGTCTGGTTCGACTTCTGCAATTTGACCTTCGTCGGAAACAGTAATGTAGGTGTCACGTCCAGGATGATACACAATACCGGATGGTTCAAAACCAGGATCACTTGTGAGGAGAGCGGATCCTATATCTGTCGCAGTAGACGGCCCTGGCCATGAGGAATAGGCAAGAACAGGTCCGACGATGAGAAAAAGGGAAATGAAGGAAATTATTGGAAATTTGAGAAATTTATTTGTCATAATTTGAGCGAATCATATCACAAAAAGTGGGTTTTGTCAAGAATAGAGTAGAGCGATGTAGAGTAGAGCGACCGTTGCAAAATTCAGAACGTCTGTCATTGCGAGAAGGCCTCAGCCGACGAAGCAATCTCACGTTTTCTCAGAAAAATGGTCTCAGAATAGAATGAAACGACAAAACACCCAATAACCAAGTTGACGCATATGCTTCAACTTGGTTATTGGGTGTTTGGATGTCGGAAGGGTTATTCGGGGAAGGTTAGCGAATCGACGATTGCACGGAGTGTTGTGAGTTGGCGACCGAGGCCGTTTTTGACGAAGCCTTGGTTTGAGAAGAGGATTCCGTGAATGGATTTGTTTGGATTCCATGCGGCGTACTCGTCGATGTCTGAAAGGACATCGCCCCAGTCGTCAACAAATGCAGAGTATGCGTGCCAGATTTGGATTCCTTGTGCATTGGCAAACGATTCGCATGTATCTTTCGTTTGACACCACGTTTCGATTTCATCTTCTGTATCAAATCGTGTGGCCTGATCTCCCCAGTAGCCATCACGTCCCGGAACTTCACACTCCCAAGTGTCGTTGACGGAGAGGAAAACAGATTCGGCATCGCCTAGTCGAGAGAGAAATATATGGTTTGTAAGACAGGTCCAAGGTGTTGTTTCAAATGTTTCTTCGGAGCCTATTCCATACTCGTCTTGTGTGTAAACAGGTGCATACGCCGCAGGAATAGTAAACGAGATTCCGACTGTGTCGTCTTGAACCACGATCATTGTTGAACACGATGCGCGTTCTGCAAACCATTCAACCGTACCCATGATCTTTCGGATTACTTCCACACGATCCCCGAGTTCTTGGTTCCAATCTTGTGCAAGAGTGAATGTATAGAGAGATGTATCACCGAGATTCATGAACACCGTTCCTCCAATTCCAGAAAGACCGTTGTCTTCGTCGAAGTTATCCATGACGTAATAGGATTCACACGCTCCACTTGTGAGTGCCGGATAAAACGCATCATCACGATTTACGGCTGATAGATTGAAAGCGAATTCAGGATACTGTGCGTCCAACCATTCGGAGATAGACACTCGGCTCGTATTTGGAATGCGAGCAACACCGAATCCTCCAAAGTCCACACCAACGGAATCGGTTCCCCAAGCGGTTGTGTCCCAGACAACAGGACTGAGTTCTGGTGGGTAGAGGAAACTCATGCCGATTTGACCGGCCGTGGAACTTTCATAACGCACCCAGTCTTCGACATCACTTGTGTCGGCGGGAGATGGAACGGACGCGACAGATTTAGGCATTTCTTTTGTACTGACTTCGACCGGACGAGCGACAGGAGTCTGCTCACGTGAAGTTGAGAGGCATCCTGTCCCGGTAAGAGTAATGGTCGCCATAATGGCGATAAATGCGGCAGATTGTTTGATTGTCATATTTGTGATTTTAATACTATCTCCAACTAACCATCCGGCACCATCCCGTCCAAAATTGGGCTGCGGCTTTGAGAAAAGTCTTCAACATATCTACGGATATGCTTCAGCCTTTTCTCTTCGCCTCGCCTCAATTTTGAACGGGCTATGCCGAAGCGTTAATTGGAGATAGTATAAGTTAGTTGCATTCTACAACGAAACCATCAATATTTCCTTACATGTCAACCCCAATCTCATTGTTCGACTATCGTCTTCCACCTGAACAAATCGCTCAGGAATCGATTCAGCCGCGGGATCACTCGAGGTTGCTTGTGATGGATCGAAAAACGGGAGCGATGGAGCATAAAAAGTTTTTTCAGATCGAAGAAGAGTTGAGGGAAGGGGATGTTTTGGTGATGAATGATAGTAAGGTGTTTAAGGCGCGGTTGAACGGGGAATGCAAAATGCAAAATGGAAGATTTAAAATGATTGAGGTTTTTTTGTTGAGAGGGGAAGGGACGAAATGGACGGCGATGATAAGACCCGGGAAGAAGGTGCTTGTTGGGGACTGGATTAATCTTCGCGGGCTTGTTGCGGTCGTGCTCGAGAAACAGGCAGATGGAATCGTGACACTTGAAATGAATGCAACCATCAAGGAGGTGCTCGCGTTTACCGATTTGCACGGCGAGATTCCTGTTCCGCCGTATGTGGCTCGAGCGCCTGAAAAGTTAGATGATTATCAGACGGTCTACGCAAAGACGGTTGGATCGGTTGCAGCACCGACGGCGGGGTTTCATTTTACACCTGAGCTGATTGAACGAATAAAAGTGAAAGGAGTGCAATTTGAGTTTGTTACCCTTCATGTTGGGATTGGGACATTTCGACCGGTGAAGACAGCAACACTTGAGGAGCATGAGATGCATAGCGAACTAGTCACGATTGAGGCCGAGACAGCAAAGCGGATTTTGCTTGCGAAACAGGAAGGGCGTCGCGTGATCGCTGTCGGGACGACAACAGTCCGAGCGCTGGAAGGAACGCAATTGCGTGTTGGAACACAAGATGTGAATCTATTCATCACCCCAGGTTTTGAATTCAAAATTATCGATGGACTTATCACGAACTTCCATCTTCCCAAATCGACCCTCCTTGTTCTTGTGAGTGCGTTTGCAGGAAGAGAAAATATCCTGCATGCGTATGAAGAAGCTGTTCGTCTTGGATATCGATTCTTTTCATTTGGTGATGCGATGTTTATCCATTGACCGTTTTTTATCTTTCCTCTATACTCCTGCCATAAATCAAACAGAGGGAAATTAGCGATTTTGCTCCTCTCTCCGACGTGTGTCGAGCTCAGCTCAACATATATTGGAGGGCCAAAACGTGCCCTCGGTGTAAAAAGGAGATTCAATATGGCAAAAATGCCTAGTTTAGTTGACATGTTACAGGCAGGAGTGCACTTTGGGCACCAGACGTCGCGTTGGCATCCGAAGATGGCGGATTATATTTTTGGTTCGCGTGGAGGAATTCACATTGTGGATCTGGAAAAAACGCAAACCATGCTTCCACAGGCGCTTGAGTATGTGAAGTCTGTTGTGGCTCGTGGTGGTAATGTGATGTTTGTGGGTACGAAGCGTCAAGCACAGCCGATCGTTCGTAAGTATGCGGAGCAGTGTGGCATGCCACATGTGACCGGTCGTTGGCTTGGAGGGACACTCACAAACTTTGTTCAGTTGAAAATTACTCTCAAACGTTTACGCACCCTTAAAGATCAGCGCGAAAAGGGTGAGTTGAAAAAATACACGAAAAAAGAACAGATTATTCTCGATCGTGAAATTTTGGAAAAAGAAGAAAAGGTAGGAGGAATTCAATTGCTTGAAAAACCACCAGAAGCGATTTTTGTCGTGGATATTCGCACAGAGAAAACGGCTGTTGACGAAGCGAACACAACGGGAACAAAAGTTGTTGCGATGTGTGATACCAATGTGAATCCAGGAGGTGTTGACTATGTGATCCCTTCTAACGATGATGCGGTAAAGGCGATCGAATTGATCACACGTCTTGTTGCGGAGGCTGTCCAGGAAGGAAAAGCAGAAGCCGTGAAGATCGCTGCCGCCGTCGCTGCACAGAAACCTACCGATGTTGTAAAACCTGTTGCCGTCTAAACAACTAACGCTCCTTTTTCTATGATTGACGCAAAACTTGTTTCTCAACTTCGCGAAATGACCGGTGCAGGCATGATGGATGCCAAGCGTGCTTTAGAAGAAACGAATGGTGATCTCGCTTCAGCTGCGGATGCATTACGAGTGAAAGGGCTCGTGAAAGCAGCTTCGAAAACGGAACGCGCGACCAAAGAAGGTCGTGTGCATGCGTACCTACATGGCAACGCGAAACTCGGGGCTATGGTTGAAGTGTTATGTGAGACGGACTTCGTTGCACGCACCGAAGGATTTATCGCGATGTGCCATGATATCGCGATGCACATTTCTGCTTCTGACCCACTCTATGTAAAACGCGAAGACGTTCCTGTGGATCTGATTGAAAAGCAAAAAGAATTATTTCGCGCAGAAATGGCTGAGCAAGCGAAACCCGCAGAGATTGTCGAAAAAATTGTCGAAGGTAAGTTGAACAAATATTACAGCGATATTTGTCTGCTCGAGCAGGCGTTCATTAAAGACGAAGACAAGACCGTTGACGAGTTCATCAAAGGAAAAGTTGCAACGATTGGTGAAAATATCCAAGTGAGTCGATTCTCGCGATTCATGATTGGATAGGAAGACGATAAGAAAAAAACGCACGTTAGTCGGTGCGTTTTTGAGTTGGTGGTGCTTCGTAGATCGGCTCGTAATTAGGGAAGCCACACAGTCGTTGAAAGAAGTTCATGATTATTTCGATGATCATTGTTGTCCCACGAGGATTGTAGAGACATCGTCAGTTGCAGGTGCGATCTGGTTCACTCGGAAGACGTAATCGCTCCATGGAATATGAGTCTCTTTCGCGACAGCGTACGGATCTTGTTCAGACCAATTGGTGAGACGCGGATAGATGCGCAGTTCGTCGATGACGACTGGATCTTTCGGCGACATGAAATCCATCATCACGTTCGTCCCTTCTTTTCCAGGTTTTAATGCGAGATGAACTTCTCCACAGCGCAATCGCGTTGTTGTCACTGCAATCAGTTCAGCCTGCGCATCAATGCCTTTTCCGTCGAGCTTGTACAAAAAGACAAGTCGCTCCGGAAATGTTGGTGAGTGTTCCGACAAAACCGCACATGTTTGTACGGTCCGGAGGTTGAAGGGAATCTCTTTTTCGAGTGCAGCCATTTCTTCATCTATTGGCCACGTTTCGTCGTCATCACCAGCTGTGCAACGGAATAGAATGAGCAGCAGCATTAGCACTCCTTTCGTGGAGAGACTCTATCAAATACTTGAAGATTGATCAAGGGTTTGATACGATCCGTGCGATATGAAGTATTCTCACCTTTTTGCGAAAACCAACAAAATGGCTCCAGCGGATGCAGATTCGACGAATGCGCGGTTGCTTATTCAGGGTGGATTTGTAAATCAGCTTGCGGCGGGCATTTATACGTTTTTGCCGCTTGGACTGCGTGTTCTCAACAAAATCAAAGCGATCGTCCGCGAAGAAATGAATATGGTTGGAGGACAGGAAGTACTCATGCCTGCCTTGATTCCGAAAGCACCGTGGGAAACGACGAAGCGTTGGGATTCGATTGATGTGTTGTATAAACTCACGGGGGCAGGGGACAAAGAGTTTGCGCTTGGTCCAACGCATGAGGAAGTCGTCACGCCGCTTGTGCAAGCGTTTGTGAAATCGTACAAAGATTTGCCCTGTTCGGCATATCAAATTCAGGACAAATTTCGCAATGAGGCGCGTGCAAAATCTGGATTGCTTCGAGGTCGCGAATTTTCGATGAAGGATATGTATTCGTTCCACAGGTCAGAAGCAGATCTAGAAACGTACTACGACACCGTTGCCGAACAATACACCCATCTGTTTAACCGCATGGGACTCGATGCAATCAAGACGGAAGCATCTGGAGGAGTGTTTTCAAAGTACAGTCATGAGTATCAAGTTGTAACACCATACGGTGAAGATCTGATTTACGTTTGTGACAAATGTCGCTGGGCGGTGAATCGTGAAATTGCTGAGGTGAAGAATGGGGACATCTGTCCGAAGTGTGATGGAAAAATTATCGAGACAAAGGCAATCGAAGTTGGAAATATTTTCAAATTATCAACGCGCTTTGCGGATGATTTTGGATTCACGGTAACGCTCGAAGATGGAACACAAGGAAAAGTCTGGATGGGTTGTTATGGAATTGGCATGTCGCGTCTCATGGGTTCGATTGTCGAAGTGTCTCATGACGAACGTGGCATTATTTGGCCGAAGTCTGTCGCTCCATTTGCGGTCCATGTTGTGTCGATTGGTTCAAAAGATGTGGCGGTGCATGAACGCGTTCAACAGTCTGCGACAGATTTGTACGATCAACTAACTCGTGCGGGAGTTGAAGTTCTCTGGGATGATCGTGTCGGAGTTTCTGCTGGAGAAAAATTTGCTGATGCGGACTTGCTCGGGATGCCACTTCGACTTGTTGTTTCTGAAAAATCACTCGCGCAGTCATCTATCGAATGGAAAGAGCGTGCGTCAACAGAATCAAAACTTGTTACACTCACTGATATTGTCTCGTATGTTGAAACATTTGCTCGCTAGCTTATCTCTTATTGCTGTTGCTGGTTTCGGCTGCAGAAGCTTCCCACTGTCACCATCGACGGCGCCAGCGGAAACAGAACAGTCGACAGGGTATCAGAACTCGCAGTATGGATTTGGATTTGATTATCCAAAATCCATGGATGTGCATAATCGCACCGACGAAACGCGGGCGACGGACTACTTGGGAATGAATGTTGACTTTTTCGTTTCCTTGCGTGATATCGTGATGGACACGAAGCCGACGACGATCGCGTATTTTTACGCGGTAACACCTGCGATCACCGCCGACGGATTCAAAATTTCTTTAGAAGCGACAAATCCAAATGGAGCGGTAAAGGTGACGAATGTGGAGGATGTGACCGTGAACGGAATCGCCATGAAAAAAGTGACAAGTACGACGGAGATGAAACAGGATAAAACGCACTATTTGTTTGACACAAACGGTTCAACGATTATCGTGTCTGTCTTTTTGAATCAAGAATCAGCGTTTGAAGGAGTGTTGCCATCGTTCCAATTCGAATAAAAAAAGAGCCCCGTCGAACGAGGCAGGCGGCCCGGTGAGTCGGGCCGCTTTTAGATTTTCCTTACAGCCACCCCACATACCACAAGCTCGTGCGAACGGTGAGATGACACAGCTGGTCGAGCCAGATCCACCGGATGACCCCGCGACATTTGAGGATGTCGATGAAGTAGTGGGTTACCGCATCGACAGCAACACCTTGTGCTGTTGGGTGGTAGCCGCACACGCGCATGAACAGGTACATCGTTGAGACGTACACCGCGACATGGTAGAACAGCACTTCGGGCCATCTGGCGACGAGTTTCTTTTTGTCGTCGACCGTGATTACGAAGTCTTTTCCCTTGAAGTTCACCATCCAGTCGCTCTGGAAAGGGAAGTCGCCAAGGAAATGCGTTCCGACAAGTAGGAAGAGACGTTCCATGATCCACCTCCTATGGTGAAGGATCTACCAGTACACTACCATCTGTCGAAAACCTGCCTAGAGGATCTGTCGGTTTTTTCGACAACAATTCGTCTTTCATCTCTGGCATGGTATGGTGAACTATATGCGTATGAAAGATCATCGACGTGTTCGTGAAGCACTTATTTCGTATGGGTTTGACGATAAAGAGTCCACGATTTATCTTGCTGGGTTGCAAGCAGGGTCGATAACGGTGCTTGAGCTCTCTCGTCACACAGAGTTGCCACGGACGACCCTCTACCCGATTCTTGAAAACTTGTGTCGGCGCGGATTTTTTCGGTTGCGCAAAGTAAAAGGTCGTACACAATATGCTGCGGAGCCACCCGCAACGTTCTTGAAACGATTAGAAGATCGAGAAAAAACTTTTCGGGAAATTTTGCCGGATTTGGAATCTCTTTGTGCAACGACAGGTGAATCTGCAGGAGTAACGATGTATGAAGGAACAGATGGATTTCGACAGTTTTGGCAGAAGTTATTTCATTCCGGCGTGAAAGAGTATTGTTTACTGACAAGTGCAATTGGCATGCGTGAATATGTCCGTGAAGAATATCTGATCAAGCATGTTGTCGCGACTCGCATGAAACTTGGGATCAAGAGTCGACAGTTGCTTCCGGAAAATACCCAAACAAAAAAAGTCGTTGCAACCGATGCTTATCAATTGCGTGAGTCTCGATATTTGTCTTCATCCGTGAAACTTCCCGCAACGATTCTTGTTTTCGGAAATGAAGTTGCCTTCATTACGACTCGTAAGGAAAACTCTGTTATCCTCGTTGCCAGTGGTGATATTGCTGTTACCCTGAGATCCACATTCGATCTTCTCTGGATATCTGCAAAAATACCAAGCAAATAAAAAAACGCGAGAGCTGATCTCTCGCGTTTTATTTTTGGCGCTATGTCTTACCTTTTAGTGCGTCTTTTAACGCCTTGCCTGCCTTAAATTTCGGCACGGTGACAGATGGAATTTGGATTTTTTCTGTTGGGCGTTGTGGATTCACTCCCATGCGGCCTTGGCGGACGCGGGCGGAGAAGGTGCCGAAACCGGCGATTGTGACTTCGCCACCAGAAACGAGTGTGGCGGTGACAATGTCCTCAAACGTTTCAATAACATCTTCGCCGACTTTCTTGGACAATCCAAGTCGGTCCGCAATCCGCATCGCAAGTTCTGCTTTGTTCATAATGTTGATACGAACCTACAGACAGCTACGGAACTACGGAAGATCCACAGCCATCGTCTTATTTCTCTGAGTATAGCACTATCTAGCGTATTCTACCACACGTGTCTGACGGATCACAGTGACACGAACTTCTCCTGGGTAGTTCAACTCTGCTTCGATTTTGTTTGCAATATCGCGAGCGAGTTTGAATGCGGTGAGATCGTCGATACGTTCTGGGGTGACGAATACGCGCACTTCGCGACCAGCTTGGATCGCGTACACTTTTTCGACACCATCAAATGAAGATGCGGTGCGTTCGAGCTCTTCCATGCGCTGAATGAACTGTTCGAATGATGCTTTGCGTGCGCCAGGACGTGAACCAGAAATGGCATCGGCGGCTTTTACGATCGCTCCTTCAACGGTGCGTGGTTTGTCTTCATGATGAGCGATCGACTGGTAGGCGAGTTCTTCTGGAAATCCGAACTTTCTCATGATGTTGTAGCCAATTTCTGGATGCGCGCCGGCCATGTCGTGGTCGACTGCTTTTCCGATATCATGAAACAACCCGCCTTTTTTACAGACAAACACATCCGCTCCGAGTTCTTCAGCCATCATCGCGGACAATTGCGCTACCTCAATGGAATGTTGCAGAACGTTCTGACCGTACGACGTGCGGAACTTCAAACGTCCAAGAATTGAAACGAGCTTTGGATCGATTGATCCGACAGGAATTCCAAGTGTCGCGAGCGCTTCTTCGCCTGCTTTGCGGATTTCCGTTGCCAGTTCTTTTTTTGCTTCCGCGACCGATTCTTCAATGCGAGCTGGATGAATGCGTCCATCCTTGATCAATGCCTCAAGCGCACGTTTGGCAACCTGTCGGCGAATGGGAGAAAAACCAGAAATCGTAATCGCTCCAGGAGTATCATCAACAATAATCTCCGTCCCTGTCTCCATTTCGATCGCTTTGATGTTGCGACCTTCTTTTCCAATAATACGTCCCTTCATTTCATCGGAAGGAAGTTCAACGGCTGTCGTCGTCGTCTCGACACATTGTGTGGAGGCAAATCGTGTGATGGCAAGCGAAAGAAGTTTACGTGACTGTTTTTCGACCTCTTCCTCCTCAATCTGCTCCATTTTTTTGAGCCGACTCATGAGCGCTTCTGAAGAAATTTTTTCTACTTCCGCCATGAGTTTCTCCTCAGCCTGTTCTTTTGTCAGCGCCGCAATTTCCTCTAATTTCTTTGCCTGTTCATGGCGAATCAATTGAATTTCCCCTTTCGCATCTTCGATCTGCTTCTCTTTCGTCTCAAGGAGATTTTTTTTATCTTCAATTTCAATCAGCTTCGTATCAAACATCGTCTCACGCTTTTCCAAACGTTTTTGCATTTCGGTAAGTTCTAGACGCCTGGTTTGTTCTTCACGCTTCGACTCCTCCATTACTTTAAGCGATTTATCCTTTGCATCCAAAAGCAACTCCTGATGCTTATTTTTTGCTTCGTTCAACGTTTCTTGTGCTTTTTCTTTGGCTTCGTGCAGAATTTTTTCTGCACGACCTTCTGCATCGGATGTTGAGCGAGCGGCGACCTGCTTACGGATGACATATCCGGCTCCGACTCCAGCGAGGAGGGCGACGATAAGATGGGGGAGATACGCGAACATAAAATTTCTCGAGATGGTTATCTCCAGAAGGAAACAGTAGCGTTTTGATCAACGTTAAACAGTCTGTCGCTTATGAGACAGAGAATAAACGAGGAAAAAAGGCGAAATCAAGCGAAAAGTCATAGGGACGCCTGCTACGGTATCAAATCTGAAGGATTCTGAGTTACGAAGATACAGTAGCAGATGAAGGGATCTGTGACAAGATGGTTTCTATAGGCAAAATTGCTTGCTGGATGGTTTCTGGGGTGAGGTCGCGCAGGGCTGTGGATTGTTCGATTCGGAATGGTCCAACCGCGGTTCGACGTAGTTCCTGGACATATCCGCCTGTTTTGAGAATCTGTCCGAGATCGCGAGCAAGGGCACGGATGTAGGTTCCGGAAGAGCAGTGGATTCGAAAACGAATATAGGCGGGGTCCCTTGACCCCGCATCGTCCTGGATAGATTCAATCAATTCGAAGGAGTAGACGGTGACGGAGCGGGGTTTGGCTTCGAGAGGTTTTCCAGCGCGGGCGGCTTCGTACATTTTTTTTCCGTTGATTTTGATCGCTGAGTAGGTGCAGGGGATTTGTTGGATTGGGCCAGTGAATTGTTTCACTGTGTCCGTGATATGGTTTGCCACTTCGTCATTGCGAGCGGAGCGAAGCAATCTCTCGGTGGATTGCCGCGCTCCTTCGGAGCTCGCAATGACGCCGGTCCGATCATCTGTATCACTCGTTGCCCCGAGGACAAACTCTGCTTCATACTCCTTATCTAACCCAACTAACTTCGAAAACTCTCGTGTGGCGACTCGTCCAACACCAACAATAAGCAACCCCGTTGCAAACGGATCGAGTGTCCCGGCATGACCAACACGTTTTTCACCTGCCAGTCGTCGAATACGACTCACGACGTCGTGAGAAGTCATTCCTTCGGGTTTGTCGATAAGAAGAAAACCAGACATATTTTCTTCATCATGCTATAATTTTATGTATCTATGCAAGGAGGGGGACAATGGAAACGCATTGGGGTGATTCGAAAACGCATGGCAACGGCGTATGTTTTGTGCGGTCTTCTCGCCATTGTGATGTCTATGGTTGCCGCAACCGTGGTGACCTCTGCCGCCACAGGAGTCATCATTCTCACGCTCATTTGTCTTTTCGTTTCATTTGGTGGAATTTTTGCTGCCTACCAAGCTTCGCGACATATTGAAGACGAAGTAAGTACATGCGAACGACAAGCAGAAACATCCGCGGCGAACTTGCATAATTTTATGATGCGAATTGCGCACACGCTTCGCACACCTCTGAATGAAATTCGATGGTCAACAGAGATGCTCAAAAACGAGGAGGCAGGGCGTCTCACCACCGCGCAACGTGAGTTACTCGATACCCTTGAACACGCTGCGGTTGATGTTTTGAATCGAACGTTGATTTTACAAGATACGCTTGGAGTGTTGAAGGGTGAAAAGCTTCGTGTGAAGCTCAAGGTGTGTGAAATCGTTCCGCTCATCGATGAGTCGCTCGGTCGTTGGGCCGTACAAGCGAGACGAAAAAAGATTTCGCTCGTTTGGAATCGTCCACTCACTGTATCTCCATCTATTCGTTGTGACGCAAATCGCATTCATCAAGTTCTTGACGCCTTACTTGCAAACGCGATTTTGTATACCAAGATCGGGAAGAAAGTTGTGGTGAGCCTTAACGTTGATCAAGAAAAAAAAAAGATTATCATCACGATCAAAGACCAAGGGATTGGCATCCCGGAACCAGAACAAGCCGCCATGTTCACGCCTTTTTATCGTGCGAGCAATGCGTCTGACTTGTGGGTGGATGGATCTGGAATTTCGCTCACCCTGTCGCAGGCGATTGTGAGGGAGTTTGGAGGTCAGATGACTTTTGAAAGTCGACAGGGAAAAGGCACAACGATGCGTGTGGAGCTTCCTGTTATACCATCTCCCATTAACGCTTCGGTATAGCCCGTTCAAAATTGAGGCGAGACGAAGAGAAAAGTCTGAAGCATATCCGTAGATATGTTGAAGACTTTTCTCAAAGTCGGAGCCCAATTTTGGACGGGATGGTGCCGGATGGTTAGTTGGAGATAGTATTATTTCTCGCATTTGATATACTTCATTTGTATGGCAGTCAAAAAGCAAAAAATCCTCGTGGTGGAAGATGAAACCGCATTGCGCACGATGTATTCTTTGTGGTTGAAAAAGGCAGGGTATACCGTTGTGACGGCTGAAGATGGTGTTGAGGGAGTTGAAAAATCTGTCCACGAGAGTCCAGATCTTGTTTTGCTCGACGTTTTGCTTCCAAAAAAAGATGGGTTTGAAGTTCTCACCGAAATTCGGCGTAATCCAAAAACAAAATCTCTCCCTGTGGTGATTTTGTCGAGCCTCGATCAAGACTTTGAACAAAAGCATGGTCTCACGCTTGGAGCGATGCATTATCTCGTAAAGACAACTATTTCTCCTGAGCTGCTTTATAAAACAGTTGAGGATATTTTGAAGAAATAATTACTTGTAGTGAGTACACGAACTATGCCTGTAAAAAAGAAATCCGTTTCGAATAAGCCGGTTGTGTTGCTCGTAGAGGACGATCCATTTCTGTATAAAGTGTTGTCTGCTCGTTTGAAAGATGAAGGGATGGATGTGACGGTTGCAACCGATGGCGAAGAAGCTGTTTTGGACGCGATCAAACTTGTCCCAACGCTCATGCTGCTCGATTTGATTTTGCCAAAAAAAAGTGGGTTTGAAGTTCTTAAAGAGATCCGCAAAAATAAATCGACTGCGAAGCTGCCAGTCGTTGTTCTCTCGAATCTTGGTCAACAAGACGATGTCGCTCAAATGGAAAAACTCGGAATTCGAGAATATCTTGTGAAGGCAGACTATTCGCTTACAGAGATGGTGGAGAAAATAAAGGAGCATCTTCAGTCTGTAACAACCAGCTGAACAGGAACACGTTGACGCTTTTGGTTGCAACCAGTATAGTTGCGACCATGAACATTACAGAGATTGCGCGAAAATTGAAGATTCCTACGAACGAGTTGCGGGAGAAACTTCCTCAGCTCGGTTTGGGTTATGGAAAAAATGCGGTGAAGGTAAACGATCGAGAGGCGCAACGTATTGTGGAGGCTTGGAATGAGATGAAGCGACGCGAGCGCATGACATCGAAGCGTGATGAGCAGTTGTCGCGTGGAGTGGCTCAGAAGGCGGGAGATAAGCCTGTTGCGGAGCGAACGGTCGAATTACCAGCGGTGATGACGGTGCGTGATTTTGCGGCAATGATTGATGTTCCGATTGCCAAGGTGATGCGCGAACTCATGAAAAATGGAATTTTGGCGTCGCTGAACGAGCGTATTGATTTTGAAACCGCATCGATTGTGTCGGGAGATTTAGGGGTGGCGGCAACGGCACAAATTGCGAAGGCAGGGGATAGCGAACAAGACATCGGAGTTCTGCGTTTATCCGAAATGCTTGCAGGTGAATTGCAGACCGACTTAGAACCACGTCCGCCAATTATTGTTGTGATGGGACATGTGGACCACGGAAAAACAAAAATTCTTGACGCGATTCGTAAAACAAATGTCATGGAATCTGAAGCGGGCGGAATTACACAGCACATTGGAGCGTATCAAGTTGTACGAAAAGAAAAGTTGATTACGTTTATTGACACTCCAGGACACGAGGCTTTTACGGTGATGCGTTCTCGTGGTGCGAAGGTTGCGGATATCGCTATTTTAGTCGTTGCGGCCGACGATGGAGTGCAACCTCAAACAAAAGAAGCAGTTGATATTATTAAGGCAGCTGGATTGCCGTACATTGTGGCCCTCAATAAAATTGATAAACCCGATGCAAATCCAGAGCGCGTGAAAGGTCAGCTTGCAGAACTCAATTTGTTACCAGAAGAGTGGGGTGGAAAAACAATGATCCTTCCCGTGTCGGCAAAAACAGGGCAGGGAATGGATGAGTTGCTCGATGCTCTTTTGCTTGTCAATGAAATGGAACAGGAAAAAATTGTAGCCAATCCCAAGCGCCGCGCCGCTGGGACGATTATTGAGTCACACATCGATAAAGGGGAAGGTCCGGTTGCGACCGCGCTGATTCAAGCAGGGACATTGCGTCGTGGAGACACGATCGGTATTCGTGGTTCGATGTTTGGGCGTGTGCGTTTCATGAAAGATTGGCGCGGAGAATCCGTCGATGTGGCAGCACCATCCATGCCAGTAAAAATTTTAGGATTCAAAGTATCTCCGGCGGTTGGAGATGTTATCGAAGTTCCAGAAGATGAAAAATCACTTTTGAAAATACGAAAGTCTGTGAAGTCTGCCGTGGAGTCGACGGTGTCGTCCATTGCAAAACCAGAATCTTCAAAAGAAGGGAAGCAGTTGCTCAACATTATGTTGCGCGCCGATGTGCTCGGATCACTCGAAGCGGTTTTGGGAATGCTTGAGAAAATCAAACACGATGCGGTTGGTGTTGAAGTGGTGGCGAAAGGTCTCGGAAATGTGACCGATGCAGACGTTGATAAAGCAGAAGCAACTAAGTCCATCTTATATGCTTTTGACGTGAAGCCAACATCCACCGCTGAAGCTTTGGCACGCGACAAGAATGTAGAAGTGTTGCAGTTTCAAGTTATCTACAAATTATTTGAAGATATTTTGGTGCGATTACAAAAATTATTACCAAACGAGCAGATCATTACGGAAATGGGAAAGATTGAAGTGCTCGCCTTGTTTAAGAAGCTCGATAAAGGCGCGGTCATTGGAGGAAAAATTTTGGGAGATAAAATTCGTGTCGGAAATAAATTGCGCATCCTCCGTGCTTCGGTAAGCACAGGGGACATGGAAGTGGTGGGCGAAGGAGAAATAGTGAAGCTCCAAGCAGGAAAACAGAATGTGAAAGAAGTGTCTGGCGGGTCCGAATGTGGAATCGAATATTTTGGTCGCACGAAAATCGAAGTCGGTGATATACTAGAAACCTATTTTGAAGAATCTAAGACTCGTATCCTTCAGATCGACGGCGTCGATCTCCGCTAACTCCTTTTTATCCTATACGCTACACGCTAAACGCTACACGCGACTCCCTATGCTCGAACTCACAACACAAAATTTCGATTCCTCTGTACTCGCTTCTTCCAAACCCGTATTCGTCGACTTTTGGGCACCATGGTGTGGACCATGTAAAGCCATGTCGCCGATCGTTGAAGAACTCGCAGGTGAAATTTCCGACGTGGTGTTTGCAAAGGTAAATGTCGACGACCATGCAGACCTTGCACAACGCTATAACATTTTGTCTATTCCAACTTTTTTGGTTTTCAAAGGCGGACAGGTTGTGGACCAGTTTTCTGGTTCGATGGCAAAGGAAACACTCCGTGGGCGAGTTGAGAAACATGTATGACAGAAAAACTGATCATCATTGGATCTGGTCCTGCTGGTCACACAGCAGCAATCTACGCGGCACGAGCGGAATTGAAGCCGCTTCTTTTTGAAGGTCGTGTTCCTGGGGGACAGCTCATGCTTACAACCGAAGTTGAAAACTATCCTGGATTTCCATCTGGACTGATGGGTCCGGAGATGATGGAACAGTTTAAGAAGCAGTCGGAGCGGTTCGGAACGAGGATGATTGCTGACGATGTCGTCCATGTAGATTTTTCTGTTCATCCGTTCGTGGTCAAGACAGCAGATCAGACATATTTGTCTGAGTCCGTGATTGTCGCAACGGGTGCGACCGCGATGTGGCTAAACATTCCTGGAGAAAAAGAATACGGCGGCCGTGGAGTTTCAGCATGTGCAACATGCGACGGGTTTTTCTTTAAGGGCAAAAAAATTATCGTGGTTGGTGGTGGAGACAGTGCGATGGAAGAAGCAACGTTTTTGACGCGATTCGCGGAGACAGTGACCGTGATTGTCAGAAAAGAAGAATTACGAGCGAGTAAAATCATGCAGGAGCGAGCAAGAAATAATCCGAAAATTGAATTCCGATGGAATTCGGAAATTAGGGAAATTACTGGGGATGGGAAAAAAGTTACAGGGGTGAAAGTTTTTAACAATAAGACGAACGAGACAGTCGATCACCCAACCGAAGGAGTGTTTATGGCGATCGGACATACACCGAACACAAGTTTGTTCAAAGGCATTCTCGATTTCGACGCAAAAGGTTATTTGAAAACCGCGCCAGGCTCCACCAAAACAAACATCGAAGGCATCTTCGCCGCCGGCGACGTCGCCGATCATTATTATCGCCAAGCCGTGACAGCAGCAGGAACCGGCTGCATGGCTGCCATAGATGCAGAGCGATGGTTGGCAGGACGGGAATAAAAAAAAGAAACCCGTCGGCAATGCTCGCGCATCGACGACGGGTTAAGAGTGGCAGAAAAATGAGACTGAGTTCCCAACAGACAGTGCTTGCTTTTGAGCGCGGACGATGGGATTACATTCCCGCGCTTTAAGTCGGCCTCTCGGTACCGACACTCCATACGACGCATCACGCGCCGTTTAAATTGGAGAACGTTTTTGGCTCTATAGCATCAGATCTTTCGCCGGGAGCCGAAACTCCCGCCAAATACCTGATTTTTATCCAAGGGACGTTGGGCCCCGCGCAAAGGTGTAGATCCACCTTCGCACTTACTTCACCGAAGGTCAGCGTAGGCAACCGGTGAAGAACCTTCAGCAGACTGACAAATATCAGACTGCTTTTTGAGATCGGATAGGATAGCTCCAGAACTACTCAAGGCTTCACGCCTAGTCATAGTTACTAGTCCGATTGTTACTCAGGGGACGGCAGCGCCGTATTACTGATACCCCCGCCATGGTTTTCACCAATGGCTTACCATGCCTTTATTTGAGACGTGGCATGGAGAATGACAAACTAATGATCTCGTAGAAAGGACACGTTTACCTCCTTCGGCAAATTGCCGCGAACACACTGAGAGTCCCAAACAACATGTTTGAGATCATCAATATACCACAAAACAGCCAAACTGTCAAGTGATCAATGAAAAAACTGCCAGATTTGTGGCAGTTATGTGGTGGTTTGCGTGCCAATCTCTTTGAGAATGGCGTCTGCATCCACAGTTGCTTCTTTTCCGTTTGCGTATCGATGAACGATGAGTCCTTGATCGGAATCAAGGAATGTTTCGGTAATTCCTGCGGAAGTGAACGTTTCTTGCATTCGTCTAAGATACTGACGAATGATTTCGCGGTTCTCCTTGCTGATTTTTGTTGACATTGAGCTCCTCTGGCTATTTCCTCAATATCAGAGATTCATCGTTATGTCAACGGGCGATTGAGGGTATGTCTCATACAATTCTGTACATCCATCACTTGACAAAAGTTCATTATCGTGTTAACATATTTTTCCACATGCAATTAGGTGTGTGGATTTCCGGGTTGTTCTCACTCCCGAACCAATTGAGAATACTGCCAGAAATGGCAGAAGGGGCTACGGAGAGGCACCAGCCTCGCCCCTTGGGTAAACGCGTACACAAAAACTGTTACTGTTTCCGCCTGAGATTAGCGGAGAGTAACAGGGCTTGTGCCAGACCGTTTTGAATGATGATAGTACGAGGAGTGGTCCTGTGCTATCCGTTTCGAGCGCAAATGGCTCGGAGCGGATTCACCTGAGGGTGGATCGCAGAGATTTCGAGAGCAATTCCGCTTCTCGATCTAACTGTAAAAATTCATTCGAAATGAGATCTGGACAAGATGTGTGACGCGCCCAAAACCCGGTCCGTAAGGATCGAGGGCCCTCGTCGGTTGCCCTAAATAACTTCGGCGAGGTGAGTGTGTTTGAAAAGACACACAAGGCTCAACAAGCCTTCGGTGAAAAGACAGATTAAGGTATCTCAGCGCCGGCTCTAGGCCGACGCACGACGTGGCCATGCCATTGTCGACGAGAGCTTAATCAATGTCTCCCTGTGCTGCGCGAATGCATAGGAACCGAAAATTGTCCCTCGTTACGGTACGCGACGTGCCGTGAGGGTAGCCGCAAGGCAGGCAAATCAACGTTGAAACATCGCAGGGCAACCTGCCAACGGTACGCGCCGTTGCTGACGATTTGTGGTGGGGAGCCGAAACAACGGCTTAAATCCCCATCCTGATCGACATGTGTTTCAAAAGAGATTCGTCCGGAGTACGCTCCAAAAATCGCTTGACCGCCTTTTCTTAGGCGGTTTTGCTTTTGTAGAGGTCTCTTTTGTGTTGTATACTATGACCGACGGGACAAAAGTCCCTATGAATTTTACGTTATGTCTACAAAACAACCTGGCCAACCCTTGCATCTTCCTGAGGGAAAACGATATCGATATTTTCCTGTGAAGGAAGGTGAAGAAGTCACATCAATTCCTTCACAACTGAAAAGAGCCATGTCGATTGGAAAAGTGACACCGGTTGATATTGAACATACTGCTGTGAGAGAGTTTGTTCCATTTACAAATCCAGACGGAAGTATTTCTGTTGAAGTGAATCAAACGTTTCAACTCCGTACACTCGAACGTCGCTATCGCGACATCATTAAGCAACGACGCGCGCTTTCTGAGCGTATCAAAACAATCGAACGTGCGGTTCAGATTCAGTCTGCGCCCAACAGTCCTGTTCGTGGTCTCACTGATCTTTTTGGAGGAGGTAAAACAAATCAGCTTGAAGCGCTTCGACGCGAACATGCAGAGCTCACAAAAACTTTTTTTGAAATGCGTGATCGGGTAAGTTTTGAAGTTCGTAAACGACTTGCTTTTCAAACAGAGAAACCGACCCCTGAACAACAAGTTGCATCAGAGACGTTGTTTTCTTTGATGCGCCGAGCAGATGCCAGAAGAAAATTTGTCGTGTATGAACAACAACTGTTTGAAATCAGTCAATTGCACAAAAAAGAATTGCTGTTGAATGAATTGACGGCGCTCGTCATACGCGCAGAGAACATGCAGTTTACGACAGATCCAAAACGTCCACCAGAGTCTATTGATCAACTTCTGCGTACGCATCTTCAGGAAGACTTCGATGGTTTAGTTGATCGGTACCTCGAATCTAACATTTTGGAATTTGATAAAGAAAATAGTCAAAATGCAACAGAAAAAATTTCGTCGTTTTTGTTGGAAGTTTGTTCAACACGATCAGGAGATTCGTTGTCTCAAGAACGAATCGTTCTTCAGCAACGCCAGCGAGACATGCAATCTGATATCGAAACAAAACTTCGTGATCCGCGCAATAGTGAGCTCGCGGAATATATTCAAGAACGAGAAGTTGGGAGTCTTTTGGAGGATTATCATGTGCATGGAAAAACGTTTATTCCTGTTGGGGAGATTAAAGCAGACATGGATACGTTGCGGGAACTCGTTTTAGCACCAGGAGGAAAAGTGGCGCGCGTTCTTTTGTATGGACCACCAGGGACGGGAAAAACCGAATCGTTACGTGAAATTGCACGAGAAAATCATCAACCATGTCGCGTGATTTCTATTCATGAAGGATCTTCATTTGAAACACTTGTTGGGATGCACCAGTTGCCACTTCCGAGAGCAGAAACACTTAAGGACGCGGAAGTATTTTGGCGATCTATTGAAAATAAAAAAGGAGACGAACTGCTTGCTCATATTCCTGAAGGAATATTAGAGGAATTTTCTGGAGATACACCAGCGGAGAAAGCGGAAGATTTTCGCCGTTGGTACAAGTATAAGTTTGATCTCGCTCGTAGTATTGCGGCAATCGGTGCGGTTGCACCTGACGACAAGCGTATTTTGAAAGCGCGACAGGAAGCGCTTGCGGCATGGGTGGATCAGCCATTATCACTTGCGTTGCAAGAAGGTGCCATCATTGTGCTTGATGAAGTTGATAAGGCAGGAAAAGGTTTGGAAGGAGTGTACGATTTGTTGACGCGTCGTCCGGGAAAGGGATTTCGGCCGGCTGGACGATCGGAGGAGTTTCGTATCCATCCAAACGCACGCGTGGTTGCGACAAGTAACTGGGGAGATATTCAAAGCGAACGTGCGGGTGGAGGGGATATTCCTCCGGCGGTGATCAGTCGTTTTCCAGAAAAACGAAAAGTGGATTATTTGTCGTACGACACCGAAATGAAATTGCTTGAAATCATGAGTACAATGCCTGACGACCCTCATCAATCCTTGTTGAAAGAAGAGGAGTATGAAATGGCGAAAAAGTTGCTTTCGGATGTTTTTCCAAAATTGCGAAAAATGTATCTGTCTCCGGGAGATTTAAACATGGTTTCTCCTATTTCCGTTCGGACTCTTGAAAATATAATTGCGCTTGTTGTCAATTCAGCGACAAAATCACGTTCTGTTGATCGCAATGGAATTCCAACACATTTTCTTGAGGCAGCATGGAAGGTTGTTATGGCTGGTCCGTGGCGTCAAGATGACATGAAAAAAGCACGCTTGGAAATTTTTAAACAGTTTGCAACATCTGGTATTTTCGGTGACTTGGATACACAAGAATATCCCATACATCTTATTGCGAGTCGTTTGACGGGAGTGTCTGTGCAAGATGCCGCACAAATTTTAAGCGTGGGACGCTCCACTCAAACAGAACTTCCAGCATCATTTCGTTTTGGGAAAAAACTTTCTGAGAAACCACGCGCCAGGAATAAAGCGTTGTTTTCAGAATTGCGATTTGAGTCGAGTAGAATGATACTTGCAGAAGAAGATAAAGCGTGGAGAAAACGCATCGAGGAAGAAGGAGGGGATCCGGACGTACAGAAACAGTTGGGAGAGCTGACACAGACATGGTTTTCCTTGCGCGATGCGGAGTCTGCAGAGGTGAAAGCAGACCCTGAAGAATTACTTATAGCAGACACCCAGATTCTTCGAAGTATTGTGACAGGAGGAATCGTTGAGCCGGAAGATATGCAGGTGTATGTAAATAGAATCAGAACGGAGATTTTACCGTCTCGATCATGGGAAGACCAAAAGATGGTTGGGTTGTTTATTTCAAGGTTACTGTATCTTCATTTTGAAAATATGTCAGACGAAGATGCAATGAAACAAGAAATCGTGATTAATCTGAGCGCGAGTCCATCGTTGGACCTTCTCGGGTATCGTTTGCAGAAAGGTTTTGTAAAAATTATCGGCATTGCTGGAAATTATGTTGGGCGAGAAATGTCCGGAGGAAAGTTACAGGTGGATTCAGTCGGGAATCATTTTGGGAATCGGATGAATGGTGGGGAGCTTACTGCGTATAGGGTTGGAGCGAGAGCCTTTCAAAATATGGAAGGTGGCGAAGGTTATGTCTTACAAACGGCAGAGGATCGCGCTGGGTTTGGCATGAAAGGTGGAACGTTACATTTGAACAAAACAGGGCAACGTGCGTGCAATCGCGCGGTTGGTGGGACGGTGTATATTCGAAAAGCAGGAAATCGACTTGGTGAGAATTCAGAGAAAGATCTTACAATTTTTGTGGAAGAAATGGAAAATAAAGGAAGTCAGTGTAAAGCAAAAATTGTTGTTGGTCCGCTGCCTGAGAAGGAGGTTAAACCGTAGATATGTCAGATCCGACACAATCATCAAATTTGCCACCTGAGGAGAAAGAGCGCTTAGCAAAGGAACAAGAGCGGTTGGCAAAAGAACAGACACGTGTCAAACAACACGAAGCGTTTCGTGTTCAACTGAAAGATTTTGAACGGTTTTTTAAAAGAGAAGCGGCTCACAGTGATCCACCTCGACGTATTTCGTTTGCTGAGGCTCCGCTTGGAAGCAATCGATTTTGTAATAAACGGTATTTTGATAGAGACACGAAACGAGTCATCAAAGAAGAAATTGAGTATGATCCCGCGCTGTATTGGGAAGGTCCTCCTGCTTCCATGTTTGCTTTATTTTGGCATGAGTTTGGGCATGGAGAAGAGGTGATGCGTACGGTCGAAATTCAAGATGAAAAGGTGTACGAGGATCGTCAACGGAAATACGCAGGGGTGGTCGGGCAGTTTTTGAATACAAAACTCGACATGTTGCTTGATGCAAATAATCTCGAAAAGCGCCCAGGAACGGTCGGTGCATATTTTGCCGCATACAATCATTATTTTCCTCGTGTTATTTTGGAAGATCCGTATGAAGCAAGTGTGACGCAAGTTGTTGGACCAGATGCGGATGCAGATAAACGTCGCGCCGCGCGTGAGGTGTTGGCGGTGCTTCGTCGTCCTCATTATTTTATGTCAGCGCTGAAACATGAAGCGTTCCATTTTGGAAGTGATGAGCGTGAGAAGATTCCGGAAGAAGAGCGTGTTCCGAATCCTTACATGTTAGGAGATTCTGTTTTAGAAGCGGAGTTTATTCGCGTGATTCAAACAGCTCGTTTTTGTGGAAATGGAAGCAAGTCGACGATCTCTCGTCATCGCGAGTTTAACAAAGTGGTTGCTCCTGTTTTTTTTCAACTCGTTGACGCACAACAACAAGATTTGGAAGACACATTGAATAAATTGGAGGCGGAAGGTGGTTCTGCAAAAGAAGTTGCGGAACAAGTTCGTGAAGCGATGCAAAAGAAGCTTGGTCCAGAGGATGGATCTGAGGAAAAGATTGGGGATGATGAAACGATACAACAGATTGCAAAAAAATTGTTAGAACTTTTGCGACGATTGATTGAGGAAGGCAAGGCAGGTGATCCCGGTTCTGGAAAGGGTGAAGGAGGACATGCCACGCATGAGGATATTGAGATTGATAGAAGTGATGAGAGGCATCCGGATAATGCGGGTGAGGATAAGGATGGGGAAGGAGAGGGGGAGGGAGAAGGGGAGGGCGAGGGGAAGGGAGAAGGGGAAGGTAAGGGAGAAGGAAAGGGCGAGGGGAAGGGGAAGGGAGAAGGGGAAGGTAAAGGTGGTGGAGATAATAAGGAAAATAGTCCGGAAGGTAGACCCGGTCGAAGCGGAAGTCGCGGGGTAAACTCTCTAGAAATTCCACGACCAGCATCGATTTCGCGGGAGGATCATCAAGAATATGTTGATGCCATCAGGTTGATTGACGAGGAATCGCTGAATGAGATGACAAATAAACTGATTGATAGTTTTTTGGAAGATCGATTACGTATCATTATTGGGGACCAACCAATGGGTCGGCTTCCAACAACACGAAAGGCGGAGGCGTACCGGCAAATGGTGTTAGAAGGAAAGAAATTTCCGGAAGTAAGAGAGACCCGAAAAACAATCGAACGTTTCATGGGGGTCGATATTATCGTTGTCAATGACCATTCTGGTTCAATGCGTGGTCATCGTGAGAATGCGGCGAAAGCGGCAAACGTTATGCTTGCTCGTGTTGCGCTTCGTGTTAATTCAGAAATTGCACGACGTATGCGTCGTTTTGGTTTTCGAGAACCAGAAATTGAAGCAAGTCCACCATTGCGATATCTTGGAATTTTATATTCCAATGATGTTGCGAGAATGAATCATGATGGGTGGGAAAAAGGGTTGATACATACAAGCGGAGAAGAAACTGATCGAACACAAGAAGAAGAGCGCTTTGCAGTAGAAATGTTTCCTGCGTATCGAAAAATGAGAATGGGTGATAATAATGATCCCCTTGCGGCAGTTTCCGCCCTGCATGCCGCCTACCAAGATCAGCGGCTTATTAACAAATCAGAAGAACGAGTGAAAATTATTTTGTTTATTACAGACGGAGGCGCTGATGATCCAGAAAGCATGACTAAGTTGGTATCCTATTTGCATGGAAATCAGGATGCGCCTCCACAGATGCTGGCAAATATTATGGAATCTATCGAACCTGGTAGTTCGGAACGAACCCTTCAGTCAATTTCTCGATTTCGTGATCAGATATTTTTTGTCGGAATTGGGATTGCGAATCGTGGAGGAGAACGAGAATTTATAAATATCTATAATGAAGGAGTGTACCCAGATGAAACCCAGCCGGATGTGTATTCCGAAAATAATGTCGCCGTGGTAGACGCCTCACGTGTCGGAGAACTTCCTGAAAAATTAACAGGTGTTTTGATGGCAAAATTATCTTCTCCAAAGTTTCGTCGGTTAAGAAATCAGTTTCACGATAGGCGTGCGGCGAAAAAGATGAAGGGTTGATCATTGAACGCATCTGTGATATTATCTTGCTTGCGTTTTGAATTACGCGGAGAGGATTTTACATGCTGGCAGGATCTGATCGTTGGGCTGGATTTTCACTGAAAGGATGTCGTGATGTTCAGGAGGATCGATATTTTGTTCTCGATGATTGGCTTTTACCAGGATCGAGAATTGGAATAGTGGCTGATGGGCATGGCGGACAGGATGGGGACTGGGCCGCAGAATATGTAGCACGTCGGTTACCCGTGCTTCTCCAAGAGAACGGCTACAGCACTCTATGTCCGATTCAATCATTACATCATGCGATTGAGATTATCGATCGTGATGTGAAACGACGCTGTCATGGAGGAACGACACTTGTGATGGTTGACCTGTCGCCAGATCGCATTGTCGTTGCCCATGTTGGCGACGCTCGTGCCGCATTTATCAGTCAGCATTGTCTGACAGAGATCACCGCAGATCATCATGGAACAAAAGGTCGTATTACGCGATCGATTGGAGATCGCAAAGCTGAACACATTTTGTGCACACCAGATGTGCGTGTTCTCACCTGGCCACTTGCGAGTCGATACATGTTGCTTGCTTCGGACGAAGTGTGGCGTTCGCTTGATGATCGCTTGTGGTCATCGCGTCGCATTGCTACCGCGTTGTGCCAACCGACCGTGAAGCAAGCTCGCGACGCTCTGCGAATGTTGCTCACCGAAGATCATCAAATCGAAAACGCAACCGCTCTCTTTCTTGACGTCTCCACGCCCACGGGCTAGGGGACGTTTTTTATCGGAACCTCTGCAAAAGTCATGCACGGCTTCAAATCGGCCATATTCGCACCACACGCATTCACGATTCCTCAATGATATCTGCATATCACCTCGAAATCGTTCATGCGTGTCGTGCGAATCTGTCTCGATTTGACCTCGCACATGACTTTTGCAGAGGTTCCTATCGTTTGCGAATCTTGCGAGCTTGTGCCAAACTGTCACGCATATGAATAACCCTTTTGACAACGCTCTCAATCAACTCGCACGAGCGAACGCTGTTAAACCATTTCCGGCAGATCTTATCGAGCGACTGAAGCATCCTAATCGTGAAATTCACATTTCGATTCCTGTGACCATGGACGACGGATCGCTTTGTGTATTTGAAGGGTATCGAGTTGAACACAACAATGCGCGTGGCCCATACAAAGGTGGAATTCGTTTTCATTTACAAACGGATATTCATGAGGTGAAAGCTCTTGCCCTTTGGATGACGATGAAATGTTCGGTTGTTGGAATTCCTATGGGGGGAGGGAAGGGTGGGGTGACTGTGGATCCGAAAATGTTGTCGAAAGGCGAGCTTGAGCGGTTGTCGCGCGGATGGATGCGTGCTTTGGCAGATGTCCTTGGTCCACGCAAAGATGTGCCAGCACCGGATGTGAACACGACACCAGAAATTATGGCATGGATGGCGGATGAGTTTGGGAAAATTACGGGCGATACGTCTGGCGCGGTGATTACTGGCAAGCCGCTTGGACAAGGCGGATCAGAAGGGCGCGGAACCGCGACGGCACAAGGTGGGTTCTACGTGTTTGATGCATTGCGTGAACAGCTTGGGTTGCCAATTTCCTGTCGTGTGGTCGTTCAGGGTTTTGGAAATGCAGGGGATCATGCGGCAGACTTATGGACGAAGGCAGGACACCGTGTGATCGCCGTTTCAGACTCAAAAGGCGCGATTGTATCAGATACCACACTTGATATTGATGCGGTAACGGCACACAAGAAAGCGACTGGGTCGGTTGTTGGGATGTCAGGAACTCGGACGATCACAAATGACGAGTTGCTCGCACTTGAATGCGATATTTTGATTCCTGCGGCACTGGAAAATCAGATTCGCGCCGACAATGTTGGTTCAATCCGAGCGAAATCAGTTATGGAACTTGCAAACGGGCCGACGACTCCAGAAGCAGATGATGCGCTGTTTGCTCGTGGAATTTCTGTCATCCCAGATATTCTCTTCAATGCTGGCGGTGTCACGGTCTCGACGTTTGAATGGGAACAGAATTTGAAAGGAGAGCATTGGACTGAGGAACAAGTCTTTGGGAAATTGAAGGAAATTATGGAAAGGGAAGCGTTGGAAATTTTTGAGACAGCACAAACATTGAAGACCGACTTGCGACGCGCCGCGTTTGTGGTCGCGCTTGGACGGTTACAAGAGGCGATGCAATATTCGTGAACAGCTTTATTCCTGTACTTCCATGGCAATGTGCCAGTTGAGTTGGCCACCATCCCAAACCTTGCTTGTTCCAGAAATTTTCCTTCCTTTTTCATCTTTGCCGTATCCTTCCCATAGCGGTTGAATTTCTATTCTTTGCTGTTTCATAAGAGGCTCGCGCATGGCAAACAGCGCTCGTCCGATCATGGTGGAATACAGTTCACGTGTGCGTTTTCCAAATCCTTGGCTTGGTAATTTATCCCCTCGTTTTACTTTCACCGTTCCGCCTTTTTCTTCGAGCAAATCTTCATCGAGGCGAACCATGTGACTTCCATCTGTTGCAAACGAAGCGATGTCTAAGGTGTATCCAAGCCAATGTGGAGTGGTTCCGGTGGTTGTGCGACCTCCTTGTCCTTTTTCAAACATCTCCATCGTTCCTTCGACAAATCGTAACGCCCCAGAAATTTTTACCGCACGAATATGCGGGAGGGTAGGGAAGGTCGCATTCAAAATTCCGTAGGACGACGGGTCTACATTGAATGCATCGATTTGATAATTTACGAGCTCAATGAGTGTTCCGAGGACAGGCAAAAATTCTTTGCGAGTGTACATCGCGTCTGGATCATTGCCTACTCCAGTCGGTTTACCAACTTGCTCGCAGAAGTAAGGAAGCGATGGGTCATCTTGTGTGAGCGTCATCAAATTCCCCAAGTTTTTTTCTTGTTCAATGTAGGAACGTTGGAGAGGAATCGCTTCGTTGTATACAGGAATACGTTTTTCGTATTTAAGACGCTCGGATTCGGCAAAACGTTTTACAAGATCTTTTCCGAACATTGCTTCAAATCGTTTTGCAAGTAATTTTCGGTTTTCTGGGACGAGATACTGATAAATTTGATCAAGCTCGTCGGCCGTCCATCCTGTTTTTCCATCTTCTGCATTTTGCTTTAGTTTTTTTAATAGTTCATCGAGAGCAAATTTCGCATCAATCATGACTTCTTTAAATAATTCATGGTGCATTGGCTGAACTTCAATGTCAGGAAGAGGAGATACCTTTCGTTCTTCGAACCACTTCTTTCCTGCACGAACAATTGGTGATGCAATACCGATTGTTGCGGCCGTGGTTCTTAAAAAATCTCGGCGTGTCGAGTAGTTTGGGTTTTCTGCATGGGTGTCTTTTAGAGTGCGCGCACCCGTAAATAATCCAGCTGCCAGCGCAGTGATTCCACTTCCGATCATTAGTCCTTGCCAGAGACCACGTCGTGTTTGCGGATCTGGGATCATTGTAACCGCATCATCACGTTCACGCTCATGAACGGACAGATAGTTGTTTTCTTCCATGATGAGAGCGCCCATAGCAAGAACTTTTTGTGGGTACAGGAAAACGTCTGGGCCAACGAGGGTGGCTTTGTTTTTGTCAGTGAGTCCAAACGAAAGTCCCGTTACGGCAAGCCACGTGTCGACTCCATAGGGAGGTTTGCCGATGTGGGACTGGATTTGCGTATCTGAAAGAGAAAGGAATCGATTGATGCAATCAGAAATACGATTAGCTCCTGCGTTGTAAGCGTTGATCGTCGCGATATCGAGAAGGACACCTGTCTGATAACTTGAATCGATTTTTGATAAACGTCTTTCAAGTTTTTCGACGTCCGGACGAATGCGTTTTTGAATCACGCGGAAGTATACACAAAACAATTCCGCGCTCACAAAGCGATTTTTCCACGAATCTTCGAATGTGCCAATGGATCCTGAACGGACGGTCATTCCAAGTTCTGGGTGATTTTGAAGATATTCTTTTGCGTCATTAAATCCACCCTTTGTAAACTGAAAAACACCACGGGCATCTGCTTTAGAAATCGCGTCTCGATCATATCCGCTTTCATTGGCAGCAACCCCAAGAACAATCGCGCGTGGCATATCGTATGCTTTTGCTATTTCGACAATGCCGTTATAGATAGATCGTTCTTCTCCTTGAAAATAACGAGGACCTTCTTTCAGACTTTTTGTTTTTTCCTTGAGTCGTTCCATCACGACTTGAAGAAGGGACGTTTTTTCACCTTCGATTTCAACACCCGGAAGAGTCGGGGATGTAATAAACGGATATCCTGCAATGGCGTAGTCAACAGGAACAACCGCGACATCAGAAATTTTCTTGCGATTTTCATTGTGCCACGCTTGAGTTTGTTTTTTGAGCTCAGCGATAAGTGTATCAGGATTCTTTTTGTCCTTACGCGCTTTTATAACGGATTCTTTGAGCAGTCGAAGTGCTTCTGGTTGGTGTGTTGTGAGAAGAACCGTTCCTTTTGTATCGAAATAATAGTAGGTGCCTTCTGTCGATGTGAACACCGTTTCAAACAGGTCAACAAAATTATTCTGAATTCCACCTGTGTGCGTTTCATCCTGAAACATCGTTTCTTGAACGATGTTTCCAACCGCCGTATAGCGCCAGTCAGGATGTTCGGTATTTGGAGTCAGTTTTTGTTGTTCAAGCTCGGGTGGTTTTTCCGGAACGTTCACACGAACATGGATCGCTCCTGCAATCGCCGCGACGCCAGCAATGACGTCTCCCGTCTCAATCCGCTTTCGAGCCTGTAGTTTTTTTTCCGATACGGTCCCCGTCGATACACCTTCAGGTGGAGAAGTAGATTTGTCCATAGATTGCGTTGATTTCTTAGGGACTTGAGTCCCGTCAAGTTACAGAGGTCTCTATAGATAGTATAACACAGATTTCTTGACAAAATCACAAAAATATGCTATTCTAAGCCGTTATCTTGCGTTCTTATTTCCTTAAATTTGCAAAGCATTTTGAGGATCAGAACAGAGATACACATGCATCGAAATCGTTTATATCTTCCAAACGATCTCGAGCCGTTCGATGGAACGGTGTTGACGGCAGCGACACAGGCCGTTTGACGGTCACGGTCTCGTCATCCGACGGGGTCAAAAATTAAACCTCGCGCAACGCGGGGAAGGAAGAAAAAATGAAATCAGTTCAAGGTGTTTCAAGGTCGATGACGTCGGCCGAGGTTAGAAAGATGAGCAAAGATGTTGGTGTGCTTTACAGCTCGCCGAAGTGTTCGACTCTGTCAGCACACGTCGTGGAGCGCGCCTCGAGTTCGCCGACGATCACGGTGCGGGCAGTCATCAAGGAAGGGGAGCTCAGCGAAGCAATGTCCGTGACTCCGTACCACATGATGTCTCGGCTCGGAATCGGCGCGTTCAATCACATGAACGGAGCGACCAAGAACGGTGATATCGACGCGCACTACTCGGTGCACAGTTACCTGTGGGCCATGGAGTACTACGGGCTCATGGCGTACATCGCGAAGTGGCCGGCAGGACGTCCGTTCCCGACTCGCAGTTTGTTCCGTGAACCGTACGGGCACCGCTGGGGTGGCACGGCGTACAGGCCGGAGTACGCGTTTCTCGCGATCCTGTCGTTCATGGGCTGGGAATACGATGAGGTGCAAGACATTACAGCACGCATGTTGGCACTTCCTCGGGAAATGCGTCTCCCTGTTCTTCGCAAGACCGCAGCGCACTACCTCCAGAACCCAGTGGATGCTTACGCTTCGAATGGATTCCACGGACTCACCTACAACGGTGGGTGTTTCCAGTGGATGGATCTCTACGTCTGAAATCTCGGCTCTCGTGCGCAAGTACGGGAGCCGCCTTTTTTTCAAATGATGTGTTACAACTGTACCCAAAATTTATGAAGCTTGATGAAATTTGGGCATAGTTAGTTGCCTCTTTTTTTGTTTTTCTGTCCGTGTTACGATCTTTCCACTATGCCAAGTTATAACCATTTAGAAATTGAACCGAAGTGGCAGAAGAAATGGGAGGAAAAAAAGGTTGGAAAGGTCAGAGAGGAAACAAAGGACGCGGATGATGCTGTGTATTATCTTACGATGTTTCCGTATCCATCTGGAGCAGGGCTTCATGTGGGGCATGTGGAATCCTATACTGCGGTTGATATTTTGACGCGCAAAGCTCGTATGCTGGGGAAGAATGTTTTGTTTCCGATGGGGTGGGATGCGTTTGGATTGCCTGCGGAAAATTATGCCGTGAAGACAGGGGTGCATCCGGCGGAGACGACGGGGAAGGCGATAGAGAATTTTCGTCGTCAGATGAAAGCACTTGGATTGTCGTTTGATTGGTCTCGTGAAGTTTCAACGTGCGATCCTTCGTATTACAAGTGGACGCAGTGGTTGTTTTTATTGTTGTACAAAAATGATCTTGCGTATCGCGCAAAGGCTCCGGTGAATTGGTGTGATGGGTGCCAGACCGTGCTTGCAAATGAACAGGTGGTGGACGGATCGTGCGAGCGTTGTTCAACGGTGGTTATTCAAAAAGAATTAGAGCAATGGTTTTTTCGGATTACGAAATATGCCGATCGTTTGCTTGCTGGGATTGAAACCGTTGATTGGCCTGAGCGCATTAAGTCGATGCAACGCAACTGGATTGGGCGCAAGGAAGGAGTAGAGGTCGAGTTTCGCGGGTTGCGGGCAGAGATGGTTGGGGAGATTGGTTCTGAACGTCTGCACGAGGCGGAGTTTTCGATTCCTGTGTTTACGACGCGTGTGGATACGTTGTTTGGTGTGTCGTACGTCGTCCTTGCACCAGAACATCCGCTTGTGGATGTTC
This sequence comes from Candidatus Uhrbacteria bacterium RIFOXYB12_FULL_58_10, assembly GCA_943359455.1. Taxonomy (GTDB): domain Bacteria; phylum Patescibacteriota; class Patescibacteriia; order UBA9934; family GWF2-40-263; genus YC12-FULL-57-11. The sequence goes on along the minus strand of CALRHL010000004.1, from coordinate 5,777 downwards.
TGACAACGCCAGACAATTACGAAGCGGTCGTTGCGTATCGCGATCAAGCACGAAAAAAATCCGAGCTCGAACGCACGCAATTAGAGAAAGACAAGTCCGGCGTGTTTATCGGAACGTACGCAAAACATCCGCTCACCGGAGAGGATGTGCCGATTTGGATTTCGGATTACGTTTTGATGAACTACGGAACGGGCGCGGTGATGGGGGTGCCAGCGCATGATGAACGTGATTTTGTGTTTGCGGGGAAGTATGGCTTGCCAGTGCGACAGGTGATCGCACCGCCATCAGATATATTCTCTGAGCTTGTCGAAGGGTCAGACAGCTTGTCTGGATGTTGGACTGGACCAGGTATACTTGTTCATTCTCAAGAGTTTAACGGACTGACGAGTCAGGAAGCGAAGACAATGCTCGCCATTGAACTTGAAAGCAAAGGGAAGGGGAAGCGTGTGGTGAACTACCATCTGCGTGATTGGCTTGTCAGTCGCCAGCGTTACTGGGGTGCACCGATTCCGATCATTTGGTGTGAAAACTGTGGTCCACAACCCGTTGATCCGAAACAGTTGCCAGTAGAACTTCCTCGCGATGTAGATTTTAAGCCAACAGGACGGTCGCCGCTCGTTGACTCCGCGACGTTTCATGATGTGACTTGTCCAAAATGCGATGGTCCAGCCCGTCGTGAATCAGACACCATGGACACATTTGTCGATTCTTCCTGGTACTATCTGCGCTACACAGATCCGAACAACACAGAAGTATTTGCAGAACCAGAAATGGTCAAGTATTGGGCACCCGTGGATTTGTATGTAGGTGGTGCTGAACACGCCGTGATGCATTTGCTGTATTCGCGATTCTTTGCGTATGCGTTGCATGATCTTGGATATCTAGATTTTGAAGAACCATTCTTGAAACTTCGTAATCAAGGTCTGATTCTCGGTCCGGACGGAGAAAAAATGTCGAAGTCTCGTGGGAACGTCGTCAATCCTGATGAAGTGATCGAGCTGTACGGCGCGGATTCGATCCGGCTGTACGAAATGTTCATGGGTCCGCTTGAGGATGCAAAGCCGTGGAGTACGAATGGAATTGTAGGGGTGAGGAGGTTTTTGGATAAGGTGTGGGGGATGAGAATGAAATTCGAAATTCGAAATTCGAAATCCGAAGAAAATTCGAAAGTTGAAAATATAAAAAAAATTGTTCACAAAACAATAAAAAAAGTCACCGACGACATAGATGCATTCAAATTCAACACAGCGATTTCGCAGATGATGATTTGTGTAAATGCGATGATGGAGTTTGAGGAAGTGCCACGAGAAGAGTATGAGATGTTGATTGCGATCCTCGCGCCGTTCGCTCCGCATCTTGCAGAGGAAATCTGGTCTGATCTTGGACACACAACGTCGATCTTTGACGAAGCGTGGCCAACGTATGATCCTGGTTTGCTTGTTGATGAGCTCGTCCCGATCGCGATTCAAGTTAATGGGAAGCTTCGTGCAACCGTCGAGCTCTCACCAGATCTTCCAGAGAAAGATGTTCAAGATCGCGCACTTGCCACAGAAAATGTCATAAAATTTGTCGAAGGAAAAGAAATAGTGAAGGTGATTTTCGTCCCTGGACGCTTGATCAACATTGTGGTGAAGTAACGCGGTATGAATCTTGTCATGATCGGCACGGGATATGTTGGCCTTGTTACGGGGCTTGGATATGCCAAACTTGGGCATCGAGTGGCGTGTGTAGATACAGATCCATCAAAAATTGCGCAACTCGATTTGGGGGAGACACCGTTTTATGAACCAGAGCTTCCTGAGCTCCTGCGCGAAATGCAGGAGGCCGGGCGTATTGTATTTGCAACAGATTTGGCAGAAGTGATTGATGGAGCAGAGGTGGTTATGATTGCGGTAGGAACACCCGCGCGGACAGACGGATTTGCCGATTTGTCTTTCGTAGAAGCCGCAGCTGATCGCATTGGAGAATTGCTGGATCATGAGGCACTTATTGTTGTGAAGTCGAGCGTGCCTGTTGGAACAAATCAGGAAGTGATTCGACGCATTCGTCAGAAGATGGGAGAAGTTGGTCGTGAAGCGTTGACATCGGTTGTGGCAATTGCTTCATTACCAGAATTTTTACGTCCAGGTTTTGCTCTGAAAGATTTTATGGAACCGGATCGAATTGTGATCGGTGCGGACGATTCCGTTGCGCAGACAACCCTTGATCGACTGCACGATGGGATAAACGCACCGCGTGTGTTTATGTCATTGCAAAGTGCAGAACTTACAAAGTATGCCGCGAATGCTTTGCTTGCAACCAAAGTTTCGTTTGTGAATGAAATTGCAAATATTGCAGAACGATTTGGAGCAGATATTCGCGAAGTGACACGAGCGGTTGGAATGGACAAACGCATTGGTCCGCATTTTATGCGTGCAGGAATTGGTTATGGTGGATCGTGTTTCCCGAAAGACGTTTCTGCCCTTATGCAAATGGCGGGGACGAGCGGATATGATTCGCGATTGCTTGCAACGGTGATTGAAGTGAATAATCGTCAGCGTGAGCGGTTTGTGACTCGCGTTGTTTCAGATCTTGACGGAGTTCGTGGTCGTCGCATTGCGGTGTGGGGACTTGCATTCAAAGGTGGAACGGATGATGTACGTGGATCCGCTCCTATGGATATTGTTCAGCGGCTCATTGGTCTTGGTGCCGAGATTGTTGCGTTTGATCCAAAGGGAATGGAAGCAGCAAAACGCGTGTTGCCATCCTCCGTCGAGTTTGCTCCAACCGCCGTTGATGCGACGACAGGTGCGGATGCACTTCTTGTTTTGAATGAATGGCCAGAGTTTCGTGAAGTTTCGTTTGAGGCTGTTCGCGAGCGCATGGCTGAGCCTAGAATTTTTGATGGGATGAATCATCTGGCTGATTTGAATCTGTCCGCGCATGGATTTTTGTATCGAGGAGTGGGATTGCGGAAAGAATGAAAAATGCAAAATTAAAAATGCAAAATGATAGAAGACATTTTATTTCTCAGATCCTCCGATCGCCGTCGAAATCTTTTGCGGCGGGGATGATCTGTTTTGTTTTAGGGATTGCGATTGGAAACGTGATCTTACCGTTCGTTCAACCTGACGACCATTTTAACCATTCAACGATCGCAGAATCGGTCGGCCATCCAGTTCGCATTGCTGGCACAGTCGTTGCTGAAGTTCAAAACACATCATACGGACAGCGCATCGAAGTAGATGATCTTTCTGTTGCAGATGAATCTACTGGCGGTAAACTTCTTGTTTATGCAGAACCATTTCCTGTCATTTCCTACGGTGACAGCATCGTTTTCAATTGTCAGCCGGAACTTCCTAAACCGATTGAATCATTTCGATACGATCGATATCTTCAGAGTCAGGGAATTCTCGCGATCTGTTTTCGCGCTCAGTATTTGGACATACAATCGCCTGGCACTGGTATTATTTCGACACTTCTTTCGATCAAACGCGTGATTGTGGATCGTCTCGCGATGATCGTTCCTGAACCACACGCATCGTTCCTGTCCGGACTGTTATTTGGTGGAAGTTCCGCACTCTCGGCGGATTTAAAAGACGATTTTTCATCAACAGGAACGTCTCACATTCTCGCAGCCAGCGGTTTTAATGTCTCACTTTTTTCCATGACATTTTTGTATTGGATCACACACACCGCGCTCGGTCGACGCAATGGAACGTATCTCACCGCTGGATTACTACTCATCTATGTTCTCATCGCTGGTGCATCTCCAGCCATCGTCCGTGCAGGACTGATGGGTTCGCTTACTCTGGTCGGATTTTTGATCCATCGAAAACCGTACATGCCAAATGTTTTACTCCTCGCCCTCACACTCATGTTGCTACAAAATCCATTTCTCCTTTTCGATGATGTCGGATTTCAACTATCCTTTGTCGCAACGGCTGCCATGCTTTTGTACGCAACGCAGATGGAAAAGAAATGCACGTTCGTTCCAGAGATATTCGCGTTGCGCAAGTCGTTCTCCGCATCGATCGTCGCCATCATCGCCACTCTCCCGATCATGCTCTGGCATTTTGGCACCGCGTCGATCACCGCACCGATCGTCAATCTTCTCGTCCTTCCACTCGTTCCAATCCTCATGACACTAACCGGGATCGCGATTTTGGCTGGATTTATTTTACCAACACTTGGAATTATCTTTGCAACACCCGCTTTCGCCGTCTCCTCGATCGTTTTACATCTCGTCACCTGGTTTGGATCGATATGAGACTAAAATCATCACGCCTCACACCTAAACGTTGGTGGAAAAATCACCGCATTCGAGTCCAACAGACCGTTCTTGTTTTGGTGTTATTGATCGTCTCAGGAGGTTTGTGGACGTATGAATCTGCGTTCAGGTATCGAAATGAGTTACGGATCTGGTTTTTTGATATCGGACAGGGCGATTCCGCATTTATCGAAACACCAGATGGACATCAAATTTTGATTGATGGTGGTCCAGATCGCGACATACTCACAAAACTAGGACAGGTGATGTTGCCTTGGGATCGCACGATTGATGTGGTTATTGGCACACATCCGGACGCGGATCATATTGGTGGTCTTGCGGGAGTATTGCAACAGTACGAAGTCACAACGATCGTCTCAAATGGTGATAAAAAATCAACGGCGGTTGCGGCAGGTTTTTTTGAAGCGCGAGATTCTGAACCAGGTGCGACGCTCGTGACAGGGAGATTGGGAAATTCGATTCGTTTTGGAGAGGTGTTGTTGACTCAACTGTGGCCAACGGAGGATGCGGTCGAAGATCCAGATACAAACATTGGTTCGATCGTGTATCGCCTCGACTATCACGACACATCCGTTGTGCTGATGGGAGACGCGACCGAGTCCGTCGAACAAGCCATTCAAGCGAGCGTCGGGGAAGTGGATGTGATCAAACTTGGCCATCATGGATCGGTCACTTCGTCGTCGTATGATTTTCTACAATCAGCTCATCCAGAAGAGGTCGTGATCTCCTGCGGGGTCGATAACCGATACGGACATCCGCATCCGGCTGTCATATCCCGTCTTTGGGATTTGGGGATTGAAATATATCGTACGGACAAGGACGGAGATCTGCTACTGACATCTGACGGTGGCGATCCATGGATACATCGCTCACCCTTGCCATTTTAGCTCAAAGACGATAATCTAATGTCAAATTTGAATTATCTATCCGGCCTCGGACCCATTTGGCCTCCGGGCCTAATGCCTCCCGGCCTCTCTTATATGCCCGACACACAACGTACACTCGTTCTTCTCAAACCAGATGCTCTTCAACGCGACTTGCTTGGAGAAATCATCCGTCGTTTCGAACTGAAAGGTCTTAAAATTGTCGCGCTCAAATTTATTCGTCTGAGTGATGAAATGCTCACTGAGCATTATTCGCACCTTGCAGACAAACCATTTTTTGCATCGCTTAAACAATTCATGATGCAAACTCCTGTCGTTGGAATTGTTCTGGAAGGAATCGATTGTGTGGAGTCTGTCCGCAAAATTGTCGGTGCAACAAATCCGCGTTCGGCCGATGCGGGAACAATTCGCGCGGACTTTTCTATGAACGTCCCGTCGAATTTGATTCACGCTTCTGATTCGGTTGAAAATGCGGTGACAGAAGTCAAACGGTTTTTTAAAGAGGACGAATTATTTTCCTACGAAAAAATTACAGATCGCTTCCAGTTTGGCGAAGGGATTTAGGAAAAGTAAAATGTAAAAGGTAAAAGGGTAGGAATTCCTTCCTTTTTACCTTTTACCTT